>JAXJYR010000137.1:0-3096 GCA_036306885.1 Longicatena sp. | reverse complement strand
GTAATTTCTGATTGTGTAGGAATTCCTAAAGACATAACACCCATGATTGATTTCATGTTTACTTCACGTCCTTTAAACGCAATTGTTACTTCACATTTAAATTTACTAGCAGCATTTACAGCTACAGTTGCAGGACGAGCATGTAATCCAACTGGATCAATAATACTAACGATAATTTGTTTCATTTCATTCTTCCTCCTTTTGAATGTTTTTCTACATTCCTTATTTTACTCCTTTTTCAAAGTAGATACAATGGTTTTATTGTTATTTTATCATTTTTCAAGCCCTTACATTTTGGTTGATATATGTATATTTTTTGATTATAATTAGTATATTATATGCAAAGTGAGGGGTTTTTATGCATTATATTGCTTTAAATGAACAGGATAGTCTTTCGCTTCTACACAAACTGAATCAGCAACAGGATGAATCTTATTTTCTTTATCATCTCAATGCTATCGATATTTGTCTCTATAATGCGATTAATTTTAAAAAATATTTACATATTCCTTTTGATCAACCTATCGAAATGAAGTTAGAAGGTCCTATTACAATAGATACCTTTTCTACTAATCAAAACCGTTATCAAATTACCATCAGTGATAGCTTTCAACATACCGTGACCTTAGATACTCCTACCTTATATGAATATGTTGAGGTTAGTAGTGCATTATCACCTTTATATAGCGGTTCACCTTGGGAAGCATTAGGTTCGATGGCTTATGCGATTGTCCATAAACCCTCTCAATATCTGAATGCCTTGGAACAAAAACATTTTGAACTGTTTCAAGAAATTGCGATTTTTCATTATGCACATTATATCTATTTCCTTACGAATGATGAGCAATCATTGTATCTACACTTTAAAATATTACCTGCATATGCAAAGAAATATAAAAAGACAAAGCTTTTAAAGCTATTTCATCAATATAATGTTGCTACACTTGAAAAACGCAAAGATGCCCTTCAAAATTTAATTAATGAATTGAATAAAATAAAATATCACTCTTTCTTTCAAGGATTTTATCAAATCATCAAGGAAAGTCAAAAGGATTATCCTTTACTTACACAACAAATGTATTCTGAACACTGTCTCCAATCGTTACATCATCAAATTGATAACTTTATGCAACAACATGATTATGTTGGTACCTTTCCAAATTATCAAAAAGTTTGTAAACAAACAGGAATTAAGCTTTTAAAAGCTTATCATCACTGTTATTATATGTACCATCCCAAATATTTATCTTATCATCTTCATTGCGATGAGATTTATTTAAATAATCAATTGTATCTGCAATTCCAATGTGGAATGAATTATCAAAAGAATCGTCAAATCGATAATATCCTAACCTTAGGCTTCAATCAAAAAGATAAAGGCTTCCTCACAACCTATACCATTCTTTATGAAGAAAGTGAAGCTAGATTAGGTCATCAATTAAATCTCTTATTAAAGGTGGCTCAACGTGAAAAATTATCCAAGGAAGAACGTGATGAAACGATGATTGAATTAGATTGGTTTAGCTTTTTTATCCATACCGTTTTTGGTGGATTTTTATTCGCATTGATTATGACGGTTATCATATTAGGAGTTTTGGCTATCATTCAATTAGATTTGATTCAATATTTAATCCCAGACATCCTACCAATATTTTTTCTTTTCATGTTTGGTTATGGAATTCCTTTTGGTTTAATTGAATTGTTTGCACGTGAATAAAGTAAAGTAGGTGTCCAAAATGAAAGGGACACCTACTTTTATTTTACTTTATCACTTGAAACACATTGAATATTATGTGCTTTTAATTTTTTCACAAAGACACCATCGCCTTCGATTAAGGTTTTACTAAAAGTACCATCATATACCTGATCAATTCCACAAGATGGGCTACGAGCTTGTAAGACGGCTAAGTCAACTTGTGCTTCTAAACATTTTTCTAGTTCCATCTTCGCACCTTGTTCGAAATAGTGTGTTACATCTTCTCCTTGGGCATTGATGACCCTATCTTCTTTTTGTTCACTTGGAATACGCGGTGTAGACATTCCGCCACTACATTCTGGGCATACTTCAATTAATTTATGATTTTGAAGTAATTGCATCCATTGGGTATGATAATTGTTACCACCGTTGTATTTACAATCTCTTCCGCATAGACATGCACTAATCGCTACTTTATCATAGAAAGACAAGATTAAAGTTTCAATCATTAAGTTTAGTGCTGTTTGTAGCTGTGATAAAGGCATCGTTGCTACATCTTCTTCTAATACCATTTCTGGGATTGCAGGTACATGGATAAAACCACATTTCACATTTGTATTTGCATATAGATGACATGCTTCATACATCATATGATTACATAAATAAGTACCTGCAGTATTCGAAATATAGACAGGAATTTGATTTGCCTTTAATACACGCTCCATTTCTCGTAATGGAAGCGTTGAAAAATACGCTGCTGGACCATTTGGTTGAATGATTTCATCCACTTTACTAACTCCAGCATTATCAGGAATACGATAATCATCAATATTGATTGCCACACGTTCCAAACCAATACGATTACGTCCTCTCGCTACTCCTAATAAAATAATCCCATCATATTGTTGTTTGATTTGTTTTTGAAATAACTCCATTGCTTGATCCGCCACTACTGGCAAAATCAAACCATCAACCTCAGCATGTAAGATTTTTTTAGGTAATGATTCTACTAATAAAGAAGTGGGATTAATAGAATCTCTTCCAAATGCTTCAAAACCTGTCACTAAGATTCGCATAATGATTCTCCTTTCACAAATGTATATAAATAATCATGACTTAAGGATGGTTCAAAACGAAATCCCAATCCTTGAAATTGTTGTAATGCTTGTGGTTCTGTAACCTCATGTTCAATTGCATATGACAATAGCTCCCCACGTGCCATCTTCGCAAAAGTTGCTTGTGATACTAGCTTTCCTTTTTTCTCCACCAAAAAGACCACATCAATCCATTGTTCTTTGGGGATATATGGCTTGATTAATTTTTCATATTCTTTACTTGCAAGATTCACAATCAACTTACCATCTAATTCCTTGGCAATCAAATTACCCCAATATTGATAT
>JAXJYR010000136.1:0-2360 GCA_036306885.1 Longicatena sp. | reverse complement strand
GTAGAAACTATTCTTGATATGAAAGCATTTGATGATACTGAATATGCTGCCCCTATTACTGAAGCAGAAGTTATCGAAAACGTATATGGAATTATTGATCGTATTATTGGTGCAAAATACCGTGATTGGTTTGCATTTGAAATCGTCAATGATCCAACAAGAACCAAAGACTGGTACTCAGTTGAATTTGATACAACAGCAAACAAAGTATTAATTAAAGGTAACGAAGGTTTATCATTATCAAGTGGATTAAACTACTACTTGAAAAACTTCTGTCATGTAGCTGTTTCGGAACAAACAGTAAACGGAAGAATGCCAGCACAAATCGTTCCTGTATTAGAAAAAGTAACTAAAGAAAACCAAGTAGAAGTACGTTATGCGTTCAACTACTGTACATTGAACTATACATTCTCTTATGCTGATGCAGCTGAATTCCAACGTGAATATGACTGGATGGCATTAAATGGAGTAAACTGTGTGCTTGACTTAGCAGGACAAGAAGCAGTATGGATTATGTTCTTAATGAACTTTGGATACACATACGATGAAGCAAAAGACTGGATTGCAGGTGGATCTTACTATGCATGGCAATTCATGGACAACATGGAAGTATGTGGTGGACCAGTTGCGGACGAATGGGTAAAAGGTCGTCTAGAAATGGCTCGTGCCAACCAAAGATGGAAAGTTTCATTAGGAATGCAAACAGTTCTTCAAGGTTATGCAGGTATGATTCCTAACAACTTTGGAGATTACCAACCAGATGTTGAAATTCTTCAACAAGGTACTTGGTGTAACTTACCTCGTCCAGATATGATTCGTACCGATGGTGAATTATATGACCAATATGCAGAATTATTCTACCAAGCACAACACTGGGCATTTGGTGCGACATCTAACTACTATGCAGTAGACCCATTCCACGAAGGTGGTATTCGTCCAGCTGACTTATCAGATGAATTAATCGCATCAAACGTACTTGAATCATTAATGAAATATGATGAAGATGCTGTATGGATGGTACAAGCATGGTGGGCAAACCCAACAAACGGATTATTAAATGGTATGGGAGAATATCGTGAAGACCACGTATTAATTCTTGACTTAATGGGATTAAACTCTGTATACAACACTCCTTACTGGCAACAAACTTCTTACTACAACGGTGCAACTGTACTAGAAGAAGACGAATTTAACTCAACAAGTTGGGTATGGTGTCTATTAGAAAACTATGGTGGAAACCCTGGTATGGATGGACGTGCGGAAGAAGCCGTAAAACGTATCCAATATGCATATGAAAATGCTGAACATATGAAAGGTTTAGGATTCATTTCTGAAGCAACATATGATAACCCATTCATTTACGACTTAGTATTTGATATGGCATGGGTAACAGTAGAAGAATTACAAGCGACAACTCCAAAAGAATTCCTAAAAGATTGGAAAGACTTATGGGTAACAAGTCGTTATGGTGTAGATAGTGAAAATGCGAAAGAAGCATGGGATATCTTAATTGAAACACTATACTCTGGAAGTAGTTCACCATCACAAGTTATCTTATCTACAAACCCATCATTAGATACAGCTGGATCAAGATACAGCTTCTCTAAAGTAGAAAAAGCATTACAATTACTATACGAAGACTTTGATGAATTATCACACAGTGAATGTTACCGTTACGACTTAACAGAAATTATGCGTCAAGTTGTAAGTAACTACGCTACTGAATTACGTGGAGAACTTGCGAATATTCACACAGCAGGTGATATTGAAGCCTTCCAAGCGAAAAAAGCTGAATTCTTAGCAGCCTTCGACTTATTAGATGAAGTAACTGCAACACAACAAGATTTAATGATTGGTGAATGGGTAGGAAGTGCCGCAAACTGGGCAACTGATACAGGTGCTGATGACTTCGCATACGATGCAATGACAATCAACGCCAAAACAATTATTACCGTATGGGCTCCTACTACTTACTTAGGAACATACGCATTCCGTCACTACAACGGTATTATTAGAGATGTTTATAAACCAATTTGGGAATCTTACTTAGATGGATTAGAAGAAGTAATGGTTGATGGTGTAAAAACAACACAAACAATCAACTACACAAAACACTGTATGGAATGGATTTACACTCCATGGCAAGACCAAATCCAATCTGAAACTAACCCTAATGGTTACATCTTAAAAGCTGATAACTCAGTAGAAAACATGGATCGCGTGACTGCGAAAGTATTAGATGCAGTAATCTACATTGATCCAGTTAACAAAGGAAACGTAGCATATGAAAAATCAGTTGTGACAAACGCTGAACGCCCTGATTCTCCAGGTGCACCAGGTGGTGGATATGCATACAACGT
>JAXJYR010000135.1:0-5536 GCA_036306885.1 Longicatena sp. | reverse complement strand
GAGTATGAAACAATTGAAGAAACAAACAAACAGCTAATCAAAGACAATAAAAAAGATATTAAAAAATGGAAAGAAAACATTACTGAATTAGAAACTAAAATTCAAGAAATTGATGATGAATTAGCTACGCTTACAAAAGAATAAAGAATAGAAAAAGATAAAGAGCACAGTTTATTCAAAAAACTGTGTTCTTTTATATATGTAGGACTTCGTTTTGATTGGAAGTTGTAAGAGAACTAAATTGTACTTTAGATAGAGAAATGATATAATAAAATAAGAGCGGAGGGATGAATCGTGAATCGTTTAATGGGTTTTCTACATCGAAAATTAGACCATTTTTCCTTTGAAGAATATTTAGTTATTTTTGTATTATGTACGATTTTTCTTCCATTTTATTGTAGTATCATCGCAATGATTGGAGTATTAGGTTACTTGTTTTATCAAAAACGAATGAAGGATATTATCAATGATATTCCCTATGCTAAATTCGTTATTTTGGCAGGGATAATTTCTTTTGTGATATCGCTGATTTCTAATAATTATTTAGGTGCTCTATGTAGTGTTGTGGTTTTTTTAATCTTCTTATTTATTTTCTTCTATCGGAGTATTGTCAATAAACGCTTATTTGAACTATTGATGGATGCTTGTTGTATTATATCGTGGTTTTGTGCCATCTATGCCTTTGCCGAATATACTAAAATTGTCGATCGTTTAAATTATGATGTGTTTAGTTTTATTATTGAAGATAATCCCAAACATCGTATTAATTCAACATTCTTTAATGCCAATTATTATGCAATGATGATTGAGTTTATTGTGTTGATCTGTATTTATAAAATGATGCAGGTTAAAACGAAAAGACGTATTATCTTTTATATTTCAACGATTCTTGTCAATTTATTTATTTTATATTTAACAGGATGTCGTACCGCATGGATTCCTTTTGTGGTTACAATTCCATTCTTGTTCTTGATGAATAAGCGCTTCTTGTATTTTTCAATGACAATGAGTGCATATGGTGGAGCTGGAGGAATCTTATTATTAAAGCCAGGAATCTTTCAAAGAGCAACTTTATTTACGGATTTTGGGAAACGCTTTAAAATCTGGAATTGCGCTATCAAAGGAATTAAAGCACATCCATGGTTTGGAGAAGGTCCTTTAACGTATTATCATATTTATAAACAATACCAAGGACATCCAACCCAACACGCACATAGTGTATATTTAGACCCTATCTTAAGCTATGGTATCGTAGGGGTAATCTTATTAGGTTGTTATTTTGTTTCTAACGTAAAAGAAATCTGGATTTTATTAAAACGAAGATTAGATTTAAGATTATGTTCTTTAATTCTAGCTTGTATATTAACGGTATTCATTCATGGTATTTTAGATTATACAATTTATTGGAATCAAACAGCATTATTGTTTTTAATGATTATGGGTTCTAGTTCTATTTATTTTCACAAAGATTAATGAAACATGAGGCCTCATGTTTCTTTTTAAAAAGGGGATATATTTATGTTTATGATGTATGATATTGTACGTATTAGTGTTTATTTAGTTACTTTTATATTTAGTTTTTATGCTTGTGGTGCGATTAAATATAAAGAATTATTACACCTAGAAAATGGTGGGAGAGCAGTCCTATTTCAAATCATGTTTGCGCTATGTATAGCGTATGGGGTTGGAAGCTTTTTACTAGTGTTAGGGGGATATTAATATGAAACGTATCTCAAAATTATTTCGTCATATTACTTTACAACAAAGATTAATCTTTGGATTTATCGTCTTCCCGTTGTTAATTCTAATCTTATGTTCGATTCTAAACTATACGATGAATACTGAAATGATTTTTGAAAAAAACGCAGAATCATCATTAATTCAGTTAGAAATGGCTGAAGAAAACTTATACTTAAATACACGACGTTTAGAAGATGAAGGAAGAGAATTTAAAAATAATCCAGCGATTGTAAAACTTTATGAAAATCAAATAAATACAAAGGAATTCAAAGAAGTAGTAGATAAAGAAGGTTTTATGAAAGCAGGGAACCTTAAATTTATTGATAATCAAGGATCTACTTTGTTTCAACAAACTCATTGTCCTGAAGTTGGATATCCTAGTAGTGATGTGATTGTACAAGCAGATCGTAATCAAGTTTATGTAAATGAACAACGTAATGGAATCTTTTTCTTTATACATTTAAAAGCAGGAATTCGCTCATTAGGTTATATGTGCTATGGAGTTCCTGTCAGTGATTTATCACCATCATTAAATGCAGCTTATTCAGAAGCGAATACGATGTTAGTAGTAGATGAAAACAAGACTTATCTATTTGGAAATATGAATATCGATAAAGGATATCAAATTATCAATGACGAAGGAAAAACCAGAATTAAAGATAAAATCTATTTGGTTCAAGAAATTCCATCGCGTATATCAAATTGGCATGTAATGAGCTTAGCATCATATGATTATGTGATGGAGGAGGTTAATAATAGTCGTAATGTATTATTAATCTATGCTGTAATTTTAGCCTTTGTGTCATTCTTATTTACAAGTGCAGTATTTCAAAGTATCTATGATCCTTTATCAAAAATCTTAAATTCAATGCGTAAATTAGATCGTAATCATATTGAAAATCATATGGTAATTGATGAAGGAAATGATGAGCTACATGAATTAAGCACGAACTTCAATAATTTATTAAGTTGGGTAAAGGATTTATTAAATCGTGTAGAGATGGAACAAGAAAAGAAAAGAGAAACTCAAATTCAATTACTTCAAGCTCAAATTAATCCTCATTTCTTATTTAACACATTAAATACATTGAACTATTTGGCACTGATTAATAATGACAAACCAGTATCAGAAGGAATCTCTGCACTATCAAAGTTATTACGTAATACAATTGTCGATCGTAATGAGTATGTAGATGTAGAAGAAGAAATAGAAAACTTAAAAAATTATATTATTATTCAAAAGCTTCGTTATGGAGATTTATTTGAAACCGTATATCATATAGATGAAGATGTGAAACAATGTCGTATTATGAAATTCTTACTTCAACCAATCGTGGAGAACTCCATTTTACACGCCTTTGAAGAAGACCGAGAAAATCAAATGTTGTATATTAATGCGTCACATCGTGATAGTTATTTAGAAATTGAAATTGCGGATAATGGAAAAGGCTTTGAAACAAGTGAAAGCATTAACAAAACGCGATTAAGCGGAATTGGGATTCATAATATTGAAGAACGTATCAAACTAATGTATGGAGATAAATTCTCAATGCAGATTCAAAGTGAAGTAGGAACAGGTACAATTACAACTTTACGTTTACCTTATATTGTTCAAAATAGAAAGTAGGTTGATGACATGTATAGAGTTTTGATTGCGGATGATGAAAGATTGATTCGTATGACATTAAAAAATATCCTAGATTGGAATCGTTTAAATTGTGTCGTCATCGCGACATGTAAAGATGGTGAAGAAGCTTATCGTTTATTTAAAGAAGGAAAACCTGATATTGTAATTACCGACTTAAAGATGCCAGAAATGGATGGGATTGAATTAATTACAAAAATCAAAGAGGAAAGACCATCAACACAGGTTGTGGTATTAAGTAATTATTCAGATTTTGAATTAGTACGCGATGCAATGAAGGCAGGAGCGAATGATTATATGCTAAAGGTAACACTTGATCCGAAAGAATTCGAACGTATTATCAAGCAATGTATTGAACAATGTGATGATGTGCAAGAAGAGGTTCAAGAAGCTAAAGGAATTAAAGAACTGCAACAATGTTTATTATTAACTCAAAATGAACATGTAATGAATGAAGCGTTATACAAGGATGCGTTAGCAATGGATGCCTTTGAAGGATATGAAGCAAACTATGCTATGGCATATTTTCGGGTAGACCATATTAATGAATTATATGAAGAAAAATATCAAGATCATGTTTTATTAAAAAATAATATTGAAAATATGATTCAAGAAAGTTTATCAACTTATATTCCTTACCGTATTGTATTTACATCCAATCATGCTGGAATTATCTTGTTTAAAAGTAGTGAACAACGTCGTATCGCTTCCTTATGTCAAAATATGATTCGTAATATGAAACAATATTTAACAATTCAAATATCGATTACTTTATCTGATATTATGCATAGCTTTGTAGTATTTGAAAAGGTTTATGCAGAATTATTAAAAGAACATAACTTACGTTTCTATTTAGGAGAAGGAGTTTTAATTCAAGGAAACTATGGAATTAAATTTAATCATTTATCTATACCAGAATTGAGCTTCCATCGTGATTTATATGATGCTTATGATAATAATGATGAGGATACGATAGCCCATTTAATTGAAAAGGTATGTCAATATATGCGTGATCAATTCATTGATCCAAGTGAAGTATTAGATTACTTTATTTTCACCTTGAATTATTTAGAAGGAAAAGATTATGAAAAGGAAAAACCTGCTACTTTACCTTATCGTACTGCAGTATTCCATTTACGTGAATGTGAAACACTCGATAAAATGAAAAATATCTTCTGTACCTTCTTGTATGAATTAATTGAATGGAATCGTAATCATTATGCCATTCGTTATCGTAAGGAAGTAGAAGATTTAATTACATATATTGAAAATCATTATCATGAACGTTTAACTTTACATATTATTAGTGAAGATTTAGGATTAAAAGAAGCAAGTATTTCACGAATGTTTAAGCATGAAACAGGAATGAATCTTAACTATTATTTAAATGAAGTAAGAATGAAAAAAGCAATGGAATTACTTCGTGATAGCGATATGTTAATTAAAGATGTGGCTAATGCAGTTGGGGTAGAAGATCCATTATATTTTAATAAGGTATTTAAAAAGTTTTATCATATTTCTCCTAGTGATATTCGTCGTAAAAGTTAGCATAATACAATAAAAATGAGCATATGTTGATGAAGGGCGATATGATGAAATTGCTAGGGAAAATTGGACTTATTTTGTTTATTATAGCGATGATATGTTATCGTTATAGTCAAATCAATTTTCTTAATGAAATCAATGAAGTGAAAAATGTTAAAACATCGCCACTTAAAGTAGAAGTACAACGTAAAAGTGGTGTTGAGACATTGGATATGAATACATATTTGATTGGAGTTGTCGCTAGTGAAATGAGTCCTACCTACGAACTTGAGGCTTTAAAGGCACAATGTGTTGCCGCTAGAACCTTTGTGACAAGTCGTAATTATCAGGTTGATGATACAACGAATACGCAGGTTTATCGCGATAATAATCAGTTAAAAGAGGCTTGGGGGTCTTCCTTTAAGACATATTATCAAAAAGTGAAAGAAGCGGTTTTGGCTACAGAAGATGAAATCTTAACTTATCATGGTGAAGTGATATCAGCGTTGTTTTATGCGCAGAGCTGTGGGAAGAGCGCCAATGCGAAGGATTATTTTGGTAGTGATATTCCTTATTTGGTGAGTGTGGATTCTGCAAGTGATAAACAAGAAGTGGACCATGTTCAAG
>JAXJYR010000134.1:0-6377 GCA_036306885.1 Longicatena sp. | reverse complement strand
TATTTAATAATAATTCAGTGATAAATTTTTCGTTTTGTGAATGAATGCAACCACATGATTTGATTTTTCCATATCTTAAGTGTGAACCTTGTGTTGTGAAAATATTACCACAATGTTTACAAATACATTTCCATCTTGCAATTTGTGTTAGAGAAGAACCATCTCTTTCTAATACTTTAATATTTTCATCTTCAAAATTAGACATATTAATTGTATTGAATGATGCTTTTTCTTTTTGTAAACAACCACAACTTTGAGTATGACCGCTATTTAAATTTCTTGTATCAACATCTAACTCGGTTTTGTTTTCACATTGACATTGACAGTGCCATTTCCCACCTTTAATATAATATAAAGGTATTAATCTTCCGTACAATTTACCAGTAAGATCAACTTTAGGTTTTGATTTTCTTTGTTTTTTCATGATATATTCCTTTATATATTTTCTGGAGTCTTGATTTTGATTGAATAAGTTTTAATTTATATTTCCCACGGGATTGCCATATCCATATTGGACTTAGGTTTCCCCGTTAGCCGCTATAAGCGACCCTGCTGATTCGCAGAAAAGTGTTTAATGGCAGAAGTCTACCAGTATAATGGGGCAGTAATGTCAACACTCACGAAAATTTGACGGATAAATTTACGGTGGTCACTTCCTGCTTTACATAAGCGTTTCGCTAAATCTAAGTCATTTGGACCTAATATAAAGTTATTGTGTTCATCATAAGAACTATCCATACGATTCCAACTGTTCATTGGGTTACGTGCACCACGAATCGCATTTTCGAAGTTCATAACACTGAATCTTTCTAATTTAATCATAGTTTTCCTCCTTATCTTTTCTTATTTTATCGTATATTAGTAGGAAAAGAAAGATAAAAGTGCTAATGTGTTTACTTTATACATAAAATAAAATGAAAGGATGAAAAGATGAAACAATTAAAATTAGAAAAAGATGTACAATTAGCTAATAGCTATGATGAGCTACATGCAATTGAGATAAAGTGTGTTTATGATAAAAATGAAGAGGAAGAGGGAATTCAAGTAAATGGAGAATTGTTGATTAACGCAATCGCTTCGCAAAATCATGTTAAAAAAGATTTTTCTGAACAAGTTGTCTTAGATTTGTTTGTGTCTAAAGCGAAATTAGATGGAACACCATTTCAGTTAAGCCTGAAAAAATACGATGCACGTCTTACAAACAATCTATTACATTTAGATTTAGACTTTGAAATTAATGGAATGATGGATGAAAATATGAAAGAGATAGATGATAATGCCTTTGGTGATTTATTTGAAAATGATGATGATACTTATATATGTAGTGTGATGGCAGTTGTCAAACCTAATGATACTTATGCCTCCATCGCACATCAATATCAAGTAAGCGAAGCTGTATTAAGAGAATATAATCATAATATGGTTTTAGAACCGAAAATGTTAGTACGAATTCCCTTAGGAAATGAAAATTAAAGGTTGAATTTCCATAAAAATAAGTTATAATATTTAGTAAATACGTTGCAGAGAAGGAGTATCTTATATAAATAGCATAGAGAATCTTTGGTTGGTGGAAAAAGATGTATGATATAAGAGAAGGTAGTCTTGAAGTAGATGTTCTAAGAAAGCTACATTAGGAACATCCGGGTTTGACCGTTATCAAATGAGGCATATTTTTAATATGTGAATTAAGGTGGTACCACGTTTTATACGTCCTTTGTTAGGACGTTTTTTTATTTTAGGTGACTTATGGAATTAAGAGAAATGCAGTGGGAAGACATCGTTGATGTGTATGAATTATTAAAAATTGAATCGGTTTCTAGATATACCGTATTTCCAATTGATTCATTGGATGATTTCATTGATTATTATGAAACAGTTATGATGGATGATTTACTCTATGTGTTAGAAACAGATACATGTATTTGTGGTTTGATTCAATTTCATACCTTTAAGAATGATAGTTGTGAGTTAGGTTATTATATGCATCCTAAATATCGACGTCGTGGTTGGATGAAACAATGTTTACTTACAATGTTTTCGCAAATTGATGTTTCTTGTATCTATGCATACATCGCCCAAGATAATTTAGCAAGTATTACCTTTGCGCAAGCGATGGGATTTCAATATGTAAATCAAGACGAACCAATGTGTTTAAATGATGGAAAAAACCATTTTATCAATATTTATGAAAGGAGAATTTGATATGGCACTAAATGCAAAATATGATCATCTTCTAGTAGAAGAAAGTCGTTATCAAACATGGTTAGAAAAAGGATATTTTACAGCTGGGGATAAAAGTAAAGACCCATTTTGTATTGTGATTCCGCCACCAAACGTAACTGGTAAATTACACTTAGGACATGCATGGGACACAACATTACAAGATATGGTTGCACGTTACAAACGTATGCAAGGATATGATATGTTATGGCTTCCTGGTATGGACCACGCAGGAATTGCGACACAAGCAAAAGTTGATGAACGTTTGAAAAAAGAAGGAATTTCACGTTATGATCTTGGTCGTGAAAAATTCTTAGATCGTGCATGGGAATGGAAGGAAGAATATGCATCTTTTATTCGTTCACAATGGGCTAAAATGGGATTATCACTAGATTACACAAGAGAACGTTTTACCTTAGATGAAGGATTAAGTGCTGCCGTACGTCGTGTATTCGTAAACTTATACAACGAAGGATTGATTTATCGTGGGGAACGTATTATCAACTGGGACGTAGAAGCAAAAACAGCTTTATCCAACATTGAGGTAATTCACAAAGAAGTAGAAGGGGCAATGTACTACTTCAAATATACAGTACAAGAAACAGGTGAAACATTGGTAATTGCGACAACTCGTCCAGAAACAATGTTTGCCGACCAAGCAATCTTTGTACACCCTGATGATGAACGTTACCAACACTTAATTGGAAAACATGCGATTAACCCTGCTAATGGGGAAGCATTACCAATTATGGCAGATGACTACATCGATATGAGCTTTGGTACGGCCGTAATGAAATGTACTCCTGCACATGACCCTAACGACTTTATGTTAGCTAAAAAATATAACTTAGATATGCCTATTTGTATGCATCCAGATGGAACAATGAATGCAATGGCACACAAATATGAAGGTATGGAACGTTTCGCATGTCGTAAAGCATTAGTAGCTGATTTTGAAGCTGCAGGTGTTGTGGATCATATTGAAAAACACATGCACCAAGTAGGACACTCAGAACGTACAGATACAATTGTAGAACCATACTTAAGTAAACAATGGTTCGTAGAAATGAAACCATTAGCAGAAGAAGTATTAAAAAACCAAGAAATTGAAGATCAAAAAATTAACTTCTATCCAAAACGTTTTGAAAAAACATTTACACAATGGTTAGAAAATATTGAAGACTGGTGTATTTCTCGTCAATTATGGTGGGGACACCGTATTCCTGCTTGGTATCACAAAGAAACAGGTGAAATTTATGTAGGAATGGAAGACCCACAAGATTTAGAAAACTGGATTCAAGATGAAGACGTATTAGATACATGGTTCTCAAGTGGATTATGGCCATTCTCAACTTTAGGTTGGCCAGAACAAACAGAAGACTTAGAACGTTATTTCCCTAATGATTTATTAGTTACAGGATATGACATTATCTTCTTCTGGGTAGCTCGTATGGCTTTCCAAACACGTTATGCGATGAAAAACCGTCCATTTAAAAATGTCTTAATCCATGGATTGATTCGTGCTGCCGATGGTCGTAAAATGTCTAAATCATTAGGTAATGGTATTGACCCAATGGATGTTATTAAACAATATGGAGTAGATGCATTACGTTTCTTCTTAACAACAAACTCTACACCAGGTCAAGACTTACGTTACAGTGAAGAAAAAATTAAAGCAAGCTGGAACTTCATTAACAAAATCTGGAACGCAACACGTTTCGCGTCTATGCAATTAGATGAAAAAATGAAAGTAGAAGATATTGACTTAACAAATGCTTCTATGATTGACAAATGGATTTTAGCGCGTTTAAATACAGTATTAGCAAATGTTGAAGAAAACATGGAAAAATACGAGTTCGCCTTAGTAGGAAACGAAATTTACAACTTTGTATGGGATGATTTCTGTTCATGGTACATCGAATTAAGTAAAGCACAATTAAATAGTGATGATGAAACAGTACGTAAAGCAAGTCAATCTACATTAGCTTATGTATTACGTGCAATTACTTTAATGTTACATCCATTTATGCCATTCGTAAGTGAAGAGTTATACTTATCATTACCACATGAATGTGAATCAATTAACTTAGAAACTTGGCCAAAAGCTGCAGAAATCGACTTTAGCGATGAAGAAATGCAATCAATGTCTCAATTATTAACAATGATTGAAGCAGTACGTGCATTGAAAAAAGACTACAACTTAAAACCAAGTGCAGATATTAACGTAATCATCAAAGATGAAAACAACAATATCGTAGCTAGCAATGCTTCAATTAATGCGATTCTTCAACGTATGTGTCATGCAACATGGATTGATGAAGCAACAGATGAAGAAATGGCTTCTCGTACGATTTTAAATGGTACATTAAATGTTCCTTTAGCTGCAGTAATTAACGTAGAAGAAGAAATTAAGAAATTAGAAAAAGAAGTAAAACGTCTTCTAGGTGAAATTAAACGTGGTGAAGGTATGTTAAGTAACCCTCGTTTTACTGAAAAAGCACCTGCTGCGAAAGTAGAAGAAGAACGTAATAAATTAGAAGGTTACAAAAACCAATATGCGATTGTTGAGAAACAATTAGCAGATATGAAACAGAAGTTACAATAAATTTCTGAAAATTTCTGAAAACTATTGACGAATCATGGGAATAGGTGTAACCTATTCCCATACACATAAGGGAGGCATTTATATGCAAATTGAATATATTAAGGCATCACAATTAAAAGAAAAACCAGCATGGGACCAAAATTTAGGTTTTGGTAAATACTTTACAGATCATATGTTTACCATGGACTGGAAACGTGGAGTTGGTTGGCACAACGCTAAAATTGAACCATATGCTCCAATTCAAATGGATCCTGCTACAATGGTTTTACACTATGCCCAAGAAACATTTGAAGGATTAAAAGCTTACAAAACAAAAGATGGACGCATCTTATTATTCCGTCCATTTATGAATGCAAAACGTTTTGCGAACTCTAACAAACGTTTATGTATGGAAATCTTACCAGAAGAAATGTTTGTCGAAGCAATTGAAAAATTAGTTGCGTTTGAACAAGATTGGATTCCTACTGCAGAAGGAACATCATTATACATTCGTCCATTTATGTTTGCGACAGAAGCTGCAGTTGGAGTACACCCTAGTGCATCTTACAAATTTATCGTATTATTATCTCCAGTTGGTGCTTACTATCCAGAAGGAGTTAACCCAGTTAAAATTTATGTAGAAGATGAATATGTTCGTGCTGCACCTGGTGGAACAGGATTTACAAAATGTGGTGGAAACTACGCTTCAAGTATTGCGGCTCAAATGAAAGCGGCAGAAATGGGATATACACAAGTTCTATGGTTAGATGGTGTACATCGTAAATATGTTGAAGAAGTAGGTACAATGAACGTTATGTTTAAAATCGATGGTAAAATTGTAACTGCACCTTGCGATGGTACAGTATTACCAGGGGTAACTCGTGATTCTATCTTACATATCTTAAAAGATTGGGGATATGAAATTGAAGAACGTCATTTATCAATCGATGAATTAATGGAAGCTGGAAGAACAGGTAAACTAGAAGAAGCTTGGGGAACAGGTACTGCGGCGGTTATTTCACCAGTAGGAGAATTATTCTACAAAGGGGATAAAGTAATTGTAAATGACTTTAAAACAGGGGAATTAACCCAAAAATTATATGAGACTTTAACAGGAATCCAATGGGGTAATTTAGAAGATAAATACGATTGGACAATTGAAGTTAAATAATCAACCTAGGAAGCAAAAAAGTTTGCTTCCTTTTTGCTTGGTTTATGTTACAATTAAAAAAAAAGGAGGTTATCCTATGTATTTAAATCGATTAAGTTCACAGATGAAATTTGCTTTTTTAGAATTAGCTTTACATTTATCGAAAACAGATGGGCAATTAAGCTATGCGGAAAAGGATGTTATTGACGATTATTGTGATGAAATGCGTATTGATAATAATCATTATCAAAATGAAATGACATTAGAGGAAGTTATGGAATTAGTAAAAGTTGCGCCAGAAGAGGAACAACGTATTATTTATTTTGAATTGATTTATTTGGTAATGGCAGATAATTTATATCATGAAAATGAACGTGCTTTTATGAAAGACTTTGAAGCTATTTTAGGTATTCATAATAGTGT
>JAXJYR010000133.1:0-3123 GCA_036306885.1 Longicatena sp. | reverse complement strand
CTGTTAAATGAGGATGATTTATATCAACTTCATATCGACGCAAAGGATCATGCAGGGAATCATTTAGATTATCATTGTGTATTTACGATTAATCAAAAAGGCTCTACCTTTACATTATTAAATCAGTTGGTTTCCCAAAAATATCTAACCCAAAAAGAAAAGCTACGTATTCAAATCGATAATTTAGATATTGTCAATATCGTTGGTTTTCGTATCAATGGAAAAGTAAAACCTTATGCCTTTCAAAATGGTATTCTAGAAACAATCGAACCATTATCACAAGGGCTGCAAGTGATCCAACTAACTACCATCGACAATGCGCAAAACTATAACGAAATGAAACCAATTTCGATTATTTGCGATGATACGCTACCAAGTGCCCAAGTACTCATTAACCAACAACAAGAAGTAGATTATTGTTGGAATCAAGCAACGATTGATATTACTACCCAAGCCGATGATGAAATAAGTGCTATCTATATTAATAAAGAGAAAGTAGCTATTAAAGATAAACAAAAAGTACAGATAACATTAGATCAATCGGGAACCTATCAGATAGAGGTACATTTAAAAGATGCTTTAGGTCATACCAATGTATTACCTGTAAAAACATTCCAAATCATAAGTGTTTATGATATTTTGGGTAAGCTATTCACAGTGTTAGGTGTCATAATGATTTTATGTATGATGATGTATTTTAGTAAATACTTCATTAAAACAAATCACAAACAATAAGACACGTTATGAATCTTTTCTTTATATAAAGAGAAGATTTTTTTATATTAATAAGTAATTTTATTGATAAATGCTAGCGATTTAGAATTTATTTACTTTTAAATGATATTATGATAAGATTAAAATGAATGTATTTACGTATATACATAGGAGGCGTTAGAATGTTAATTACCGTATATATACCTTGTTATCGCAGTGCGAAAATGATTGAAAGAACAGTTGGAGGAATCAAAGAAGAATTCCAAAAACACCCCGAACATGATGTTCAATTTGTATTAGTGAATGATGGATCACCTGACAATACTTATGAGGTGATTGCGGAAATGGCAAGAGTGGATAAAAGTATTACTGCCATTAACTTATCGAGAAACTTTGGTCAATCAAATGCTAAAATGGCAGGGTTGAAATATGTACATGGTGATATGATGATATATATGGATGATGATGGACAACATGATCCAGCCGATATTTTTAAATTAGTTGATAAAATCAATGAAGGATATGACATTGTATATGTTCACTTCAAAAAGAAAGCCGCAGGATTCTTTAAAAAATTAACAAGTAACATGCACAATAAAGTGGCAGAGTTAATGGGGACAAAATTAAAAGGGGTACACCGTTCACCATTCTTTGCATGGAGTCGATTCTGTATTGAAAAAGTAAAAGAATACCACAGTCCATTCCCAGCAGTAGGAGCTTACTTACTAAACTTTACGACAAAATTTGCGAATGTAGAAGGAACACATCGCAAACGTATGGAAGGGAAAAGTGGTTATAACTTAAAGAAATCATTATTAAAATGGGCAAACTCAGTTACAAACTTTACATTAGTACCATTACGACTAGCTACATTCTGTGGTTTTGGACTATGTGCTTTAAGTGCACTTGAAGTATTAGGAATGTTAATCTATTGGATTTTTGCATCATTCTCATACTTAACATTGATCTTAGCATTTATTACATTATTTGCTGGATTAATTATGATTTTCATTGGAATCTTAGGTGAAGTAGTTGGACGTATGTACATGATGATGTCGGAAAAACCACAATATTGTATCCGTGAAGGTGTAAATATGGAGGAATATCATGAAGAAAATTGTATTAAGTAATGCCTATAAAGGCGCAGTACGCGAATTTGTGGCTTCACTTGTACCCGAAGGATTTACATTAGAAATTTTAAACACTATGAATAGTGATGAATTAAAAGAACGTATTGTGGATGCAGACTACTTATTAGTAAGTGGACGTATGAAAGTTGATGGTTCTGTATTAAGTGCAGCCAAACAATTAAAAATGGTTCAACGTACAGGAGTAGGATTAGACCATATTGATTTAGCATATTTAAAAGAAAACAATATTCCACTATATGTAAACCAAGGAGTTAACGCCTTAAGTGTAGCAGAACATACCTTATTATTAATGTTAGCAGTATTAAAAAGATTACCACAAATTGATTGCTTTGTGAAAAATGGTGGTTGGGATAAACAAAACAATGGAATTCAAAACCATGAATTAAGTGGAAAAACAATTGGAATTATTGGGGCAGGTCATATTGGACGTACTGTTGTAAAACTATTATCAGGATTTGATGTAAATGTTATTTATTATGATGCATATCGCTTAAGTGAAGAACTAGAACAACAATTCAAGATGAAATATGTTGATTTAGATACTTTATTAAAAGAAAGTGATGTAGTATCTTTACACTGTCCATTATTAGATTCAACACGTCATATGATCAATCAAGAAACATTAGCTAAAATGAAATCAAGCGCAATATTAGTTAATACATCTAGAGGACCATTAATTGATGAAACAGCATTAGTGGAAGCTTTACAAAATGGAGTGATTAAAGCGGCTGGAATTGATGTGTATGAAAGTGAACCAGTTGCGAAGGATAGTGCTTTATTAACACTAGAAAATTTAATTACAACACCACATATTGCAGGGATTACACGTGAGTCTTTTGGTAGTATGATTTCCAAAGCATTTGCGAATATGGTTGCCTATGAACAAGCAGACTTTGCGTCAATTGAACCAAGTCGTTATCCATATTAAGAGAGGGTTTTATGAGTATTAGTTTAAAATTTGTAGAAACAATCTACGCATTTAGTCAAAGTGAATTTCCAAAACATGTTTATGAAAAAGCGCACTTAACATTAATGGATTATTTATGCGTGACTGCGGCAGGGAACCATGTATTAAAATCGAAATTTGAAAATTTAAAAAGTAGTGATACAGGAAACAGTACCATTATTGGATTAGATGGAAAATATCCATTGATGCATGCGGCAATGGTGAATGCATATAGTTCACACTACTTAGAATTAGATGATGGACATCGTGGAGGAATGATTCACTTAGGATCACCGATGATTACTGCCATCT
>JAXJYR010000132.1:0-2063 GCA_036306885.1 Longicatena sp. | reverse complement strand
TCACTCATCAGCTACTTCTCGTTGGGGAAGTGCAAAAGGAAATGGACCACACTGGTTCTATGTAGACTTAGGTGAAGTACAAGAGGTACGTACTGTGGTTGTATATTGGGAAAACCGTAAACCAACAAGCTACAGTATTCAAATTAGTAATGACGCAAGTAAATGGGACACTGTGGAAGCTTTCACAACAAGACCACAACGCTTAAATGAATCGATTATTTTTGATGAAGTAAAACAAGCACGTTATGTAAGACTATACGTAGAAACATTCACAAAAGAAGATCCAGATGGTGGAATTGAATATAATACGGTTTCATTATATGAAGTTGAAGTATATGGTGTAATCCATCAATTACCAGAATCAAACATCGCACGTGGAAAAACAGCATATGCGTCTTCAGAAGAAGCAGATACTGTTCGTAAAGAATTAGGGGTTGATGGAGATCACTCATCAGCTGATTCTCGTTGGGGAAGTGCGAAAGGAAATGGACCACACTGGTTCTATGTAGACTTAGGGGATCAAATGGATATACGTACGATTAAAGTCTTCTGGGAAACTCGTAAAGCGACAAAATATGCTGTCCAAGTAAGTGATGATGCGATTACTTGGGAAGATGTAAAAGTATCAGAAAGTCGCCCAAAAGCATTAGTTGAACGTATTGTCTTAGATGAAATAATTCAAAAACGTTATGTAAGACTATATGTGGAAGAATTCACTGCGCAAGATCCAGATGGTGGAATTGAATGGAATACAATTTCTATCTATGAATTAGAAGTATTTGGTGGAGAACCTAAACCAACTGGTGAAGAATTATTAGGCGAAATTATCGTATTTGAACCAACATTAGAAGATACAAAATTAAAAGTAGAAATTCCAGAATTTGGAGAAGGAACTAAAGCATTTTACAATGGTACTGACTATGAACATATCGTGGATCGTGATTTAACGATTTATCATCCATTAGTAGATACCGAAGTAAAAGTATCTTTCAAATATGAAAATGAATTAACTGGTGAGTACAGCTTTGCCGAAAAACGCGTTGTGATTCCGGGTACATATGCACATGAAGAAGGAGATAACGCAGCTCCTACAGTACTTCCAGAATTAACAGAATGGAAAGGACACACAGGAACATTTAGTATTGCCGATACATCTAAAATTGTAATTGGTGATGCATCATTAAACGATGTGGCAACTGAATTTGCGCAAGATTACAAAGATTTATTAGGTAAAGAAATTCAAGTTGAAGTTGGTACAAAGGATGATGTAAATGCAGGAGATTTCTTCTTTGCCTTAACAACTGACTTAAGCAAAGGATTGAAAAAAGAAGGATACTTAATGAGCATTGAAGATGCTATTTATGTAGAAGCAGAACAATTAACAGGTGCATATTGGTCAACAAGAACAATTCTGCAAGCTTTAAAAGCAAGTGGAAATAACACAATTGCGAAAGGTATCACAAGAGATTACCCATTGTATGAAGTACGTAGTATTGTGTTAGATGTTGGACGTATTCCATTCACAATGGATTACCTAAAACAAGTGGTAAAACAAATGGCATGGTATAAAATGAATGACTTCCATGTACACTTAAACGACAACTACATTTGGTTAGAAAGCCACTCTGATCCAATGAATGCATATTCTGGATTCCGTTTAGAATCTGATATTAAACAAGGTGGAACAGTATTATTAGGTGATGAACAAAAAGAATTCACTTATCAAGCAGATTTAACAAGTAAAGATGTATTCTATACCAAAGCTGAATTTAGAGATTTCATCAATGATTCAAGAGTAATGGGAGTAAACATTGTCCCTGAATTTGATACTCCTGCCCACTCATTAGCACTTACAAAAGTCCTTCCAGAATTGCGTACAGGTACATCAGGAAGAGACAATGATCACCTTGACTTAACAAAACAATATGATGAATGTTTAGACTTTGTAACAAATATCTTTGATGAATACTTATTAGGAGAAAATCCAGTATTTGATGAAGAAACAATCGTACATATCGGATGTGATGAATATACAGCAAATCCAAATGCATTCCGTCACTTTA
>JAXJYR010000131.1:0-9631 GCA_036306885.1 Longicatena sp. | reverse complement strand
CTGTAGATGGTTATTACTACTATTTTAACGACAAGGGGATTGCGATTACTTCACAATGGAAAACCATTAATAGTAAAAAATACTATTTTGGATCAAATGGTAGAGCTTATACTGGTGCGAAAAAAGTAGGAAGCTATATTTATGGTTTTTCAAGTAGTGGAAGCTTATTGAAAGATTATGGATATAAGAAAATTGATGGTAAATACTATTACTTCGATGCGAATGGAAAATCAATTAAGGGGTTCTATAAAGCAGGTAGCTACTATCGTTACTTTAATGGGGATGGTACAGTAGCGACAGCGGAATTTAAAACTATTAATAACAAATTGTACTACTTTACCAAAGATGGAGTAATGTGTACATCTGAGTGGAAAAACATTAAAAATGAATTAGGATTATCATCATCTAAATTTATTAGCTGTGATGAAAATGGGGTAGTTAGAAAAGGATTACATGAAGTAGTAGTGGATGGAGTAAAAAACTTATATTACTTCGATAAAGATTTATCAAGAGGAGTAAAAACCGGAGTAGCTACTATTGATGGAGAAATTTACTACTTTAAAGCCAAAGGAGAGGCAGCTAAAGGTTTATATAAAGTAGGTAAATACTATTACTTCTTTAAAGAAGATGGTACTGCTGAACGTAGTAAATGGGTAGAAGTAAATAAAAAACGTTACTATATGGCAAGTAATGGACGTAGTTATGTGAACTGTATTAAAAAAGTAGGAAGCTATACATATTACTTTACAAGCTCAGGATATGTACATATTGGATATAAAGCTATTACTGAAAATGATGAAACAAAATACTATTACTTCAACAGTAAAGGACGCTCTCGTGTTGGATTATTACAAGTTCCAGATAAAGACTACAAACGTTACTTCTATGGTAATGGAAATGTCGCAAAAGCTGAATTTAAAGCGATTGATGGAAAAATGTACTACTTTACCAAAGATGGAATTATGTGTACGTCGCCATGGAAAAACATTAGAGATGAACTAGGATTAAGTTCTTCTAAATTTATTAGTTGTGATGAAAATGGAGTAGTTCGTGAAGGATTCCATGAATTAGAAGTAGATGGAGTGAAAAACCTATACTACTTAGATAAAGACTTACCAAGAGGGGTTAAAACTGGATTAGAAACTATTGATGGTAAAATTTACTTCTTTAAAGCTGCAGGAGAAGCTGCCAAAGACCTATATAAAGTAGATGGTACTTACTATTACTTCAAAGAAGATGGTAGTGCAGTATGTGACCAATGGGTTAAAGTAGATGGTAAACGTTACTACATGGATGAAAATGGACGTAGCTACATGAACTGTATGAAGAAAATTGGCGATGCTACTTACTACTTCACAAGTAGTGGTGCTGTACAAACTGGTTATAAATCCATTACAACAGGAACAAAAACAGAATACTACTTCTTTGATGAAGATGGTAAATCACAAACAGGACTATTTAAAGTTCCAAATAAAGATTACAGTCGTTATTTTAATGGTGATGGTACCGTTGCTACTGCCGAATTTAAAGAATACAACAACAATCTGTACTTCTTTACATCAGCAGGATTATTATGTCAAAGTGAATGGCGTAATATTAAAACTGATTTAGGAATTGACGAAGCTACCTATGTTGCGTGTGATCCTAAAACAGGTATTGTAAAACAAGGATATACTGAAGTGAATCGAGATGGTAAAGACTACGTCTTCTATTTAGATAAAGATGCACCACATGGATATCGTACAGGTAAACAAGACTGTGGAAAATTAGGAACTTATTACTTTGCGGTAGATCATGGAAACCAAGGATATTTACGTACAGGTATTATTACCGAAACAGAAACGAAATCAATTTATTACTGTGATCCAGAGACAAAGAAAATGCTTTTAAATGGTACTCATCAATTTGAAGGAACTGATATTTCTTTTGAAATTGGTAAAGATGGAAAACTTCAATTTGATACAGAATTATTAGAAACTGACAATGGATTAACAAAATTCCTTAAAGTGTGTTTCTCACAATTATTTAAGGATTATGGACACTTATCAATTGGTAAAATGAAACTAATGGATTTAAATGAAATTCCAGGTTATAGCTGTTCAGGATATGTACTTCGTATGTTATATGAAGTGTTTGGACCAGAAGATATTGTAGGTACTAACCATGATATTGCATATACAATTTATGAACAACGTGAAGAGGGAGATACAACAAGAGAAATTTATTCACCATCATACGGTATGGAAAATCTTGAAATTGGGGACTTCATCTTTATTAACAAAAACGACTGTTATACAAGTGTAGATGATCTTGGAGATCCAATGATTATTGACTTAAATAATGATGGTATTTGTGATCGTGAACATAAAATTATTGAAGGTAATGATGGAGCAGGTATTTACTTACACGTCCACCATGTTGGAATTTATATTGGAAATGGAATGTATATTAACTCAATGCCACATAAAGGGGTAGTAATTCAAAAAATCCCTGAAGATGGTGAAATTGAATACATCTCAGCAGTTGCACGTATTTCATTTGATTATGATGAATAATTTATCAAAAGGCATCGAAAGATGCTTTTTTTTGTCGAATCTATAACCAAATTATTGAATATTTGTTTTATAATACTAAATTTTTTGTTTAAATATTCCCAACATATTGCATTATGTAGCATAACTTATTATAATAAATTTGTTCATTATATAAAAATATAAGTTTAGTGTTAGAAAACTTGGAGGGCATTATGGATATTGGAAAAAAGTTAAAAGAATTACGCTTACAAAACGATTTGACTTTAGAAGAATTAGCATCTCGTAGTGAATTAACCAAAGGTTTTTTATCACAAGTAGAACGAAACTTAACATCGCCATCCATTTCGACCTTATCGGATTTGTTGGAGGCACTAGGTAGCTCGTTATCGGAATTTTTTAGAGAAGATAAGGAGGCACAAATAGTGTTTACTGCCAATGACTTCTTTGTCGATGAACAAGAAGATTATACGATTGAATGGGTGATACCCAATGCTCAGAAAAATGAGATGGAACCTATTTTATTAACCCTTCATCCGCATAAGATGAGTAAAGAAATGGTAGCACATAGTGGTGAAGAATTTGGCTATGTATTGACGGGGAATGTTACATTGGTTAAAGGTAAACAAAAATACCCACTACATGAAAAAGAGACGTTTTATTTATCTGGTAAAACCTCACATTACTTACATAATGAAAGTGATCAAGATGCACAAATATTATGGGTGACAAACCCACCAATGTTTTAAAGGAGAAAAATCATGGAAAAGAAAAAATTAATTGAATTTCGTAATATTGTAAAAGGATTTGATGATGGACAAATCGTCTTAAAAGGAATTAACTTGGATATTTATGAAAATGAGTTTGTAACCTTATTAGGTCCAAGTGGATGTGGAAAGACAACCTTACTACGTATTCTAGGAGGATTTTTAGAGGCAGATGAAGGTAGTGTTATTTTTGATGGACAAGAGATTTCACAATTACCACCATATCAACGTGAGTTAAACACCGTATTTCAAAAATATGCCTTATTCCCCCATTTAAATGTTTATGAAAACATTGCGTTTGGATTAAAAATTAAAAAAATGAGTCCTGATGTAATTGAACAAAAAGTTATGAAAATGTTAAAGCTTATTGGTTTAGAAGGATATGAAAACCGTAACTCCATGGAATTATCAGGTGGGCAACAACAACGTGTAGCGATTGCCCGTGCCTTAGTAAATGAACCAAAAGTCTTATTATTAGATGAGCCACTTGCAGCCTTAGACTTAAAGCTTCGTAAAGAGATGCAATATGAATTAAAACGCATCCAACAAGAAGTAGGAATTACCTTTATTTTCGTTACCCATGACCAAGAAGAAGCTCTTACGATGTCAGATAAAATTGTAGTAATGAAAAATGGAGAAATCCAACAAGTAGGTTCTCCAGAAGATATTTACAATGAACCATGTAACCGTTATGTTGCGACCTTTATTGGAGAAAGTAACTTATTATCAGGTAAGATGGTAGAAGATTATAAAGTACGTTTTGATGATATTACATTTGATTGTGTGGACTTTGGATTTAAAGAAAATGAACCAGTAGATATTGTGATTCGTCCTGAAGATATCGATATTGTCGATGTCGATAAAGGAAAAATGACTGGTGAAGTATTAAGTGTTTTATTTAAAGGGGTTCACTATGAAATTATTGTCGAAACAGTACCTGGTACAAGTGTAACTGTTAATATGCACGTAATTCGTAACCATGATGTAGTTGGAGAAGGTGGAAAAGAAAAAATTTCTGCCAACGACTTCTATGTCGATATTGAAGATTTAAAAGATTTAGATGATAAAGAAATCATCGCTCGTAGTGATGCCCAAGCTTGGGATCCTACTACCGATGAATATATTTCGATTTCAAAAATTGAATATGAGTTACAAGAAGAAATTGGAGTATATCCAGTTGTCTTCTCAACAAGTAATGGGACAAGTATTGAACGTAAAATCTTTGTGGTAAATCAACCATTCGTTAAAAACGAAAAAGCGAATGAAGCGATTATGGCCTTCAACTTCTTTAAAACAGTAGATGAAATTGTAGAGTCAGTTGCGTTAGATACTGATATTAAAACATGGGCAAATGCGCAAGGATGGAAACTAAGTGATGAAAACACTAGTATTGATATTTCAGTAGATTATGACTTTGATCCTGAAGATATCAAAGAAGGTGTTTATAAAGTAACCTTCTCGACAACAGGTCGTGAATTTAAAATCCATACAACTGATTACAGTGAAGTAGGTCAAGAGGTCGGATTGACATTCTTCCCTGAAGACATTCATGTGATGGAAAAAATGGTATTCTAATGAAAAAGTTCTCTAATTTGGCAGTTCCATATATCGTATGGGCAGTCATTATGCTGTTACTACCGATGGGACTAATTGCCTTATATTCGATTACACGTCAAGGAAATGATATTATTTCATTCTCTTTTACGTTAGAACATTTTCAAAAATTCTTTACCGACCCTGACTTTTTATTAATTTTATGGCGTTCTATTGTGATTGCCTTTAAAACTACCCTTATTTGTTTATTACTTGGATATCCAATCGCTTTCTTTATTTCGCGTAGTAATGAAAAGCTTCAAAATATCTTAGTATTAGCTGTAACGATTCCAATGTGGATTAATATGTTAGTACGTACTTATGCTTGGATTGGAATTTTAAGTGAAGGTGGTATTATATCACAAATTTTAGGTTTCTTTGGTCTACAAAATACAGAGCTATTATATACCGAAGGAGCGGTATTATTAGGAATGGTATATAACTTCTTACCATTTATGATTTTACAAATTAATACATCATTATCTAAAATGGATAAATCATTATTAGAAGCTGCCTCTGATTTAGGAGCGAATAAGCTTCAAACCTTTGTACGCGTTATTTTTCCACTATCATTACCAGGTGTGATTAATGGAATTAACTTAGTCTTCTTACCAGCTGTAAGTTCTTTCTTTATTCCTAAATTACTGGGAGGAGGACAATACTTCTTAATTGGTAACTTCATTGAAAACCAATTTATTACGGTAGGAGAATGGAACTTTGGGGCTGCGATTTCCATGATTATGGCAGTCTTAATGATGTTAATGATGATGTTAGTACGTAAAGTGGAAAATCACAATACAGGAGGGAAGAAAAGCCTATGAAAAAGGAAAAAAGAGTATTTGGGAAAATACTAATGGGTTTAACGATTGGCTTCTTTTATCTACCAATCGTATTCATGGTTGTCTTTTCCTTTAATGAAAGTAAATCCCTTACAAACTTTACAGGCTTCTCATTGAAATGGTACCAACATATGTTGGAATCCCAAGATATGATGGAAGCTTTATACACAACCTTCTCTGTAGCGTTAATTGCGACGATTGTGTCTACGATTGTGGGGACGATTGCGGCAATTGGTTTATCTAAATCGCGAAAAATTGTCCGTGATTTAATGGAACAAGTCAATAACTTGCCATTAATGAATCCTGAAATTGTAACGGCAATTGGATTGATGTTATTCTTTATTACCTTTCAAATTGAAAAAGGATACTTAACGATGTTACTAGCGCATATCGCCTTCTGTATTCCTTACGTGATGTTGTCAGTCATGCCAAAAATTCGTTCGCTTGACCCAAACCTTGCGGATGCCGCCATGGATTTAGGATGTACACCTTGGCAAGCTTTAACGAAAGTAATGGTTCCACAAATTATGCCGGGGATTATTTCAGGAGCGTTGATTGCTTTTACGATGTCATTTGATGACTTTATTATTTCTTACTTCGTCACAGGACGCGGTGTGAAAAACTTATCGATTATGGTTTATACGATGAGTAAACGTGTCAACCCAAGTATCAATGCCATTTCAACACTTGTGGTTGTGTTAATTACAATTGTCTTAGTGGTGATTAACGTTGTGCCTATGCTACGTAAGAAAAATGCACCTACAAAACCAAATGCATGGAAAAAAGGACTACTTGTCTTTGGTGGATTATGTGTATTAATTGGTGGTATTCTAGTTGGTACAAAAGGAACAAGCGGTGAGACACAAGCATATGCAGGACAAACTTTACATATTTTTAACTGGGGAGAATATACAGGAGAAAATATTATTGCGGACTTTGAAGCCAAAACTGGTGCCAAAGTAGTCATGGAAAACTTTGATTCCAATGAACAAATGTATATTAAAGTCGCAAACCAAGAATCTTATGATATATTAGTACCAAGTGATTATATGATTCAAAGATTAATTCAAGAAGACTTACTACAAAAACTTGATCATTCTAAATTAGATTGTCTACACTTATTGACAGAAGATGTAGTAGGTTTACCATATGATCCAAATAACGATTATTCGGTTCCTTATTTCTGGGGAAGTGTTGGAATTGTCTATGACAAAACAAAGGTAGATGTCAAAGACTTAGAAGCAGAAGGATTTAATATTTTCTTAGACCCAAAATATAAAGGTGACATTTACTTATATGATAGTGAACGTGATAGCTTTATGATTGCCTTAAAAGCATTAGGATATTCAATGAATACAAGTAATCAAAGTGAATTAGATGATGCGTATAATTGGTTAGTAAACTGTGTTGAGACAATGGACCCAGAAATTGTCACTGATGAAATTATTGACAATATGGCGCAAGCTCGTAAAGCGTTAGGAATTGTATATTCTGGAGATGCCACATATATTATGTCAGAAAATGAAAATATGGGATTCTATTTACCAGAAAGTGGTACGAACATGTGGTCAGACGCAATGGTAATTCCTAAAAATGCTAAAAACCCTGCCTTAGCTCATGAATTTATTAACTTTGCGACTTCTTATGATGGAGCATACGATAACTCTAGCTATGTAGGATATACATCCGCAAACCAGGAGGTAATCGATGTCTTAAGTGGTGAAGGTGGAGATTATGAAGGACTTGATTCTTATGTACCACGTAGTGGATATGACAAAGATGAAGTATTTGAATACAATGAAGTCATTCGTAAAGTAATATCTAACCTATGGAGTAAGGTGAAAATTGCGGCATCAAACGCAAACTAAGCAATATAAACCAGCATATCAAAGTTATGCTGGTTTAATTTTTTGTTAAAATTTATAAAAAAATTGTGTTTTTTTACAATGATAATTTCAATTATAAGGAAATTGTGTTATAATATTTCCACAGATACAGTTATGTACTGTAGATACATCATTAACGCAAATAGTTGTAGAGACCCTTAATAAACATGCTCAGTTTCAAGTATTTGTAATGGTATAAGGTGAGGATTATATCAGTGATGGTGAAAAGAAATGATTCTTAACTCTTTCTAGAATCATTTCTTTTTTATTAGGAGGAATAAAGATGATTCGTAATGTACAATTAACCGATATCCCAGCGATTTTAAATATTTATGCCCCTTATGTTGTACATACTGCGATAACATTTGATTTAGAAGTACCATCACAAGCAGAAATGGAAGAACGGGTGTTATCCATTATGAAAGATTATCCTTTTCTGGTAGTGGAAGAAGAGGGGATTATTTTGGGCTATGCATATGGCCATGTCTTTTATCCAAAAGAAGCATATTTTAAAAGTGTTGAAGTAACTATTTATATGGATCAAAAGCATAAGCGCAAAGGCTTAGGTAGTGCATTATATCAAGAACTAGAGCTTAGATTAAAAGCGCAAGGAAGAGAAAATCTATTTGCATGTATCGCCTATAGTGAGGATGAAAACGATCCTTATTTGAATCGTGACAGTATTTTATTTCATCAACGAAATGGTTATGTCCAATGTGGTCATTTTCATCGTAGTGGAATGAAATTTCAGCGTACTTATGATACCGTATATATGGAAAAACACATATAAAAAACGTTCTCGAAAGAGTGGAATGTGCTTATTCAAAGAAGACTAAAAAATATAAGATTACATCGACTGCGACTCCATCTAAGTATGTATCAGGGGTAAAATGGTTACCTGGAATTTTTGCTTAGTAATCTTTTGATCGAAAAAATTAAATGATTACAAATATTAAAGACTGCTAAGTCAATACTTACACTTATGTATTTAAATTAAAAATATTAAATACCGATATCAATCACGGTTTAAATTGATTGATAGAAAGGGAAAGGTATATTTGAACGACTAATTAAATAAGTTATTTATAATATACTAGGTGATTTATGAAAAAATATTTTAAAAACATTATTTTGTTTGCGATTGTTTTAATATTCATATTATATATTTGTTTTTTTAGAGTGAGTATAGCATCTGATTATAATATTTATTATTATTTTTTAGATTATCGATTAGATAATAATGGTGAAGATGGTACATGGATAAAGTATAGAATTGATTTTGATCAAGAAGATCAAGATAATATAAAAAAGATGTTTAATAATAAATTAATAGGTCCAAAAATTATAGAGGATGTAACTTTTTTATTTACATATACTTCTCAGAAAAAAAATAGTAGCAAAAAGAATAGTGATGTTTATTTTGAAGTAAATGGTGAAGATGATAAATATATTTTATGTCCTAGTTTAGATTATCGAAAAGATGATAACATTATTGGTAGAATACCTAATGATGAAAATCAATTATATATTTATCTTGGAGATGGAGGTTATATAAAGTTAAACAAGGAAGAATTAAAGAAATTAAATAGCATTATAGATAAATATATAGATAATCATAAAAATATAACTGAAATAGGCCGTGCTTTTTAAAAAAACAGATAATAGATATATCAATATATCGGGTATCCAAAATCTTTAGTGGAATTTAGAGAGATAATCCAAAAAATTGTCATATAAATTAAGAGCCTAAAGTGAAAAAATTAGAGTGCCCCAATAGTAATGAAGCGAACTATTGGGGCACTCTCTATTTATATATACTTCATGTAACGGTAGAATATTTACTCTACTCTATTCCTAAGACTTCAGGGTCTTTACTTAATGCGATGAATTCGTCTACTGTGTTTTTAGCTGTTTCTAAAGCTGATACCCAGAATTCTTTTTTGGTAATATCAACACCCATTAAGGCTGCGGCATCTTCCACATCACGTACTGTTGTTTGGTTTAACATGTAACGG
>JAXJYR010000130.1:0-4013 GCA_036306885.1 Longicatena sp. | reverse complement strand
TGACTAGAGGTACATTTTCATCTAATCTAAATGCTGAAGAGTTATCCACTACAACCGCACCAGCTGCTACGGCTTTTGGTAAGAATTTTTCGGCAATATCATTTTCAGCTGCTCCTAAAACAATATCAATTCCTTTGAAACAATCTTCAGTTGTTTCTTCTACTACATAATCTTTACCGGCAACATTAATCACTTTTCCAGCACTACGAGCACTAGCCAGTAAGTGAAGTTCATTGATTGGGAAATCACGTTCCACTAAGATTTTCAACATTTCTTGACCTACGGCTCCAGTAGCTCCTAAAATCGCAACATTAAATTTTTTCATATTATTTCCTTCTTTCCTTTTATTATTCGACTACGAATTCTTCGTAAATCGCTTTGATTGTTTTTTCAAAGTCTTTATCTTCTACCCCAACAACGATGTTAATTTCATCACTACCTTGGGCAATCATACGAATGTTAATATCATTACGTCCTAACGTCGCAAATAATTGACCAGAGATACCTGGACGATACATCATATGACGACCTACTGTCGCAATTAATGAAATACCATCAATTACTTTTACGCTATCGGCATTACAAGCACGTTTAATATCACCAACGATATCATAAATAACATCTTTTACATCTTCGGTATTTACAACAATTGAGAATGAATCAATTCCACTTGGAATATGTTCAATCGAAATACGATAATGTTCAAATACCTCTAAGGCACGACGGATGATACCAACTTCATCACTCATGTGATTTTTATAAATTGCCACAACGGTAAAGTTTTTCTTACCCGCAATACCGGTGATAACTTGTTTCGATTTACTATCATCTTCTTCAACGATAATGGTTCCACCTTCTTCAGGATGGTTGGTGTTTAAAATATGAATTGGAATATTTTTTTCTTTGACTGGGAAAATAGCTTCTTCATGAAGAACCGAAGCACCCATATAAGAAAGCTCACGAAGCTCTGAATAAGTAATCGTATGAATACGTTTTGGGTTTTTCACGATGCGAGGGTCAGCCATTAAGATACCAGAAACATCGGTCCAGTTTTCGTATACATCCGCATCTAATAAACGAGCTAAGATACTTCCTGTAATATCACTACCACCACGTGTCATAACCTTAACTGTTCCATCAGGTAAAGAACCATAGAAACCAGGAATGACAAAACGATCATTTTTCTTTAAGAATGCTTCTAAACGATATTTTGTCGCTTCATAATCAATTTTTCCATCATAACGGAAGGTAATTAACTTTTTCGCATCAACAAATGGGAAACCTAAATATTCAGCCATTAATTTTGCCGTTAAATATTCACCACGACTGACTAAATAATCAATATTAATGGATTTATTTAATTCTTTTTCTAAAGAAGCTAATTCATCTTCAATCGGAAAAGATAAATTTAAATCATTTTTAATTGAAATAAAGCGTTCTTTAATTAATTCAAATAAAGGCATGTGGTCAACACTATATTTTAAGTGCGCTTCAATTAAATATAATAAATCAGTTACTTTATTGTCTTTTTTATTTTCACGTCCACTAGCACTTACTACCACAAAGCGTCGTGCAGGGTCAGCTTCGATAATCGCTTTTACTTTAGCGAACTGTTGCGCATTGGCAACTGAAGAACCACCAAATTTAGTAATTTTCAACATTTTTTATTCCTCCCTGTTATCGTAGATACTTGCCATAAAAGCAGTAGGATCTACTTTTAAGATTTCTTGCATAATCACATGCATTTTCGCAACTTCTATTTTTTTAATATGCAAGTAATTTGTAAATGTGCTTGTTTCATAAGAAACATTACTTAATAAATGACGACATTCTTTACTACAACGTAAGATATAATCACGAATACAAATCGAAGAATCATAAGTCATATCGGTATTGAAATGTAATTCATAATGTTTTTTATCTTCTAAAATATCAATGATATCTTGGACAATAGCATTCGCTGTTGCAAGTTTTCCAGCACCTTGACCAAAGAATTTTAAATCACCAATAGAATCACCATTTAATGAAATTAAGTTAAAGTTATCTTTGGTATTTGCTTCTAAATCAGTGTCTTGGAATAAAACAGGTTCCACAACACAACTATAAGCATTATCACGACGAGCTGTTTTGGCAACTAAACGTACGGCCATACCAAGTGATTTAAAGTATTGAACATCTTGTTTAATAATATTACGAATACCAAATACCGGGAAATTGTCAGGTACATGGAAATCATAAGCAATTGATGCTGAGATACGTAATTTATTACAAATATCATATCCATCAATATCCGCACTAGGATCAGCTTCCGCATAACCTAATTCTTGTGCTTCCTTTAATACTTCATCAAAATCAGCATGATAACGTTGCATATGATCTAAAATAAAGTTACTAGTACCATTAAAAATACCATGAATACGATGAATACGATCAATTCTTAAAGCTTTTTCTAGACCAGCAATCCAAGGGATTCCTCCACCGGTACTTGCTTCAAAATAAAAATAAACACCATTTTCTTTGGCGCATTCTAAGAATTCTTTCATATATTTAGCAACAACCGCTTTATTGGCAGTTACAACATGTTTTTTTGCTTTTAAAGCATCCATAATATATGTATGTGCTGGTTCAATACCACCCATTGTTTCCACTACGATATCAACACTATCATCATTTAAAATAGTAGCAATATCATCACACATACAAGGTAAGCTAGCAGCTTTTCCTTTACGAATTAAAATATGTTTTACATCTAATTGTTTGGTAAAATCTGTTTGTGCATGTTTAACGATTTCATAAACACCACTACCAACTGTACCAAACCCAAGTATTGCGATATTCATAAGATTCCTCCTAATTTTTTATGTCTTTTTTTTGAAAACACTTGTTTTTATTTCGCGAACATTGTATCATAATGAAAAAAATATTGCAAGATGTAAAAGGAGAAATGAAAAATTATGAAAGATTTTATGAAAATATATTCAAGCACAAGAAACAAACAAATCATTAAAACCCCAAAAGAAGCAATTTTAGCAGGTATTGCGGATGATGGAGGACTATATGTTTATGATGGTTTAACAGATTTAAAATTACCATTAGAAGCGATGATGAAGATGAATTACTTAGAAATGGCAGAAACAGTATTATCGTTATTACTTCCTGATTTTAGTGAAGCAGAAGTAAAAAGCTGTGTCAAAGATGCATACGAAAATCAATTTGCGAATGCGGATATTACACCTGTTCATTTTGCGAAGGATCAAGCAATCCTAGAATTGTTCCATGGACCAACATGTGCCTTTAAAGATGTTGGTTTACGTATGCTACCACAATTAATGTCAAAATCAATTGCCTCATGTGGAGATGGAGATGTAATGATTCTAACTGCTACTTCTGGAGATACAGGAAAAGCAGCCTTAGAAGGATTTAAAGATGTAGAACATATTGGAATTACCGTATTCTATCCAGATAATGGAGTATCTAGTATGCAAAAACGTCAAATGGTTACAACTACTGGTAAAAATACTAAAGTTACTGCAATTAAAGGAAACTTTGATGATGCCCAAAGTAATGTAAAGAAAATCTTCCAAGATCAAGATTTAAAAGCCCGTTTAAAAGAAGCAAAAGCATCTTTATCAAGTGCGAACTCTATTAATATTGGGCGTTTAATTCCCCAAATTGTTTACTATATCTTTGCCTATAAAGAAATGGTAAACAATGGTAAAGTAAGCTTTGGAGAACCAGTAAACTTCTGTGTTCCAACCGGAAACTATGGAAATGTTTTAGCTGGATACTATGCAAAATGTATGGGATTACCGGTTAAAAAATTCTTAGTCGCATCAAATGCCAACAATGTTTTATATGATTTCTTAACAAGTGGAGTATATGATCGTCGTCGTGATTTCTTTAAAACCATTTCGCCAAGTATGGATATCTTAATTTCTAGTAACTTAGAACGTTTACTGTACTATAAATCAGGATGTAATGAAGCATACATCGCCCAATTAATGAAACAATTA
>JAXJYR010000129.1:0-2472 GCA_036306885.1 Longicatena sp. | reverse complement strand
CTTCTAAATACGCAAAACGAGGACGTTCTACTTCTTCCTTCATCACACGTTGTACAATAATATCATAACGATAAGTAATACCAGTAATTAATGGTGAGAAACGTTGCGCTTCTTCTTTACATCCAAAGAAGACTACTGATACATGTTGGGGAATGGCAATATTGTAATCCTTAGCATATTGATAAATGGCTTGAGCATGTAAAGCATCTTGGGCCACAATTAAATCTAATGGTTGTGAGAATAATGATTTTGCTTTTTCATAGGCATCGGCATAGCTACCATCACTAATCATAATCGCATAATCATGTGGTTGTTTAACCTTATGATATGCTGCCTTTAATCCATCCATATGTAAGGTCGCAATACTAGTATCACTTCCTAAATAACGAATCGTTAAATGTGATTCATTACATAAATATTCACCTAAGCCTTTGGCTGCGTCATAATGCTTCATCACATCTTGAACACATCCATAGTAAACATTCATTGCTTTTGAACGAAGGGCAATGGTATCACTGACAAAGCTACTAATAATATAATCTCCATGTAGTTTCCAGCTAGCTTCTTTTTGTTCGTTTTCTAATACAATCGTATGTAATTCTAAATTATGTTCATTACAATACTTCACAAAGGCATTTAATAAGCTTTGATTTTCAAAATTTCTTACTAATAAGGTTAAAATTTGACGTCTTACATTTCTTTTATATTCCATTATTGATCACCATATCTTTCTAATATTTGTTCTATTACATAAGCTACTCCATCTTCACGATGACTATATTGTAAAGTATAGGCCGCTACGGCTTTAACTTTATCACTCGCATTTTGCATCGCAATACTATGCTTTACAACCTTCATCATTGATATATCATTCGAGCTATCTCCTAACACCACAATTTGATCCATGGGGATGGCTTGTTGCCGAGCATAAGCTTTTAAGGCATCACCTTTATTCGCCCACGCATGAGTACATTCGATATTTAACGAAATCCATCCGGAAATAGCCATATGCTCAATTGCATTTAATTTCTGACAAAGTTCTTGATATTGAACTTCATCACGCGCATAGAATTCACATTTATATACAATATAATTTTGTTGGAGTAAGGTATCTAAATCTGTAATTTCATCGGCATAATCCCCAAATCCATCACTATTTAACATTTGTTCAATTTCAGCTTGTGACATTCCACTACGAATTAAGGCGTCGACAAAATGCTGATGAGTGACAGCCTTATTATTACTAATAATTCCTTTATTCGTAAAATAGATACACGGAATTTGATAGGTAGTTAAGATCGCATTAATTTGTCTTAGCATTGTTTCATCTAGACAACATTCATGAACCTTTTGATTTTGATGCATAATGATACTACCATTTAATAAGATATATTCTTGTTGGTCCATTCCTTTAAACACACTACCAGCACCCTTTAAATCACGACCTGTTGCCACAACAAAAGAAATCCCATGTTGTTTTAAGGTTTGAATTGCTTGTTTGGTTTTTGTACTAATTTCTCCACTTCCATCTAATAGTGTTCCATCTAAATCTGACACAATACATGAAATCATATTATCCCTCATTCCTTGTTAGATTATATCATATGTTGCATATTAATTGCCAATGCTTTCCTTATTATGTTATCATAGATTTAGAAATGAGGTATATTTATGTTAAATTTAAATGAAAAAGCAGTTCCTTTTACTTTACCAAATCAAAATGGTGAAATGATTTCTTTAGATGATTTTAAAGGTAAAAAAGTAATTTTATATTTTTATCCGAAAGATATGACAAGTGGATGTACCACTCAAGCTTGTAGCTTTCAAGATCACTACCAACAATTTATCGATTTAAATACGGTTATTATTGGAATTAGTAAGGATAGTGTGAAATCCCATGCGAAATTTGCCGAAAAATATGGTTTAAACTTTCAATTATTAAGTGATGAAAACTTAGAGGTTATTCAAGCTTATGATGTATGGAAAGAAAAGAAAATGTGTGGAAGAAGCTATATGGGAGTTGTTCGTACGACCTTTGTGTTTAATGAACAACATGAACTGATTGCGCTTTATCCAAAAGCTTCTCCCAAAACAAATGCTCAATTAATTCTTGAATTATTAGCGAACTAAAATAACGTCTCCTTCTAGCGATAAAACCTCTGTGATTTGAATTTCCGTCGCATCTTTTTGAAAGAGCATTGGAAAGAAGCGTTTCCGAATCATTCCCGGCAGGTGTTCTTTTCTTTAAATTCTCCAGATAGCTTTCTGTTGTTACAAAACCGTCCTGAATTTCTTTTACCGGAAGAAATTCGATATCTGTATATTTGTTTTCCGGTTCACCGATTAAACCGATGTCTACCTTTCCGTTTCTCAACGCTTCAATCGTATGGTAGCTGGACTGACATTCAATTGAAATACGAATGTGTGGGTATTCTTTAATGAAATCCTTTAAGTAGGGGAGCAGTACATATT
>JAXJYR010000128.1:0-2605 GCA_036306885.1 Longicatena sp. | reverse complement strand
TTTCAAATCGTGAGTTATCTAATTGATGTATATCGTAATGAAGTACAGGAACAAAAATCATTCTTGCATTTGGCAACATATATTTCTTTATTTCCTCAACTTATCGCTGGACCGATTGTACGCTATAAGGATGTAGCATTAGAACTAGAACATCGTACGCATTCATTTGATAAGGTCTATGAAGGTATACGTCGTTTTATGTTAGGGCTAGGGAAAAAGATTCTAATTGCGAATACAATGGGGGCGTTTGTAGTAAGTGCCACTTCATTAAGTGATAAAAGTATATTACTTTATTGGATGCTAGCCATCGCGATTGGATTTCAAATCTATTTTGACTTTAGTGGATATAGTGATATGGCAATTGGTTTAGGAAAAATTTTCGGATTCCATTTTATGGAAAACTTTAATTATCCATTTATCGCCGATAGTATTACTGATTTTTGGCGTCGTTGGCATATCTCATTAGGTTCTTGGTTTAGAGACTATGTTTATATTCCATTAGGTGGTTCAAGATGTTCGAAAGCTAGAGGATTATTTAATATTTTTGTCGTTTGGTTTTTAACAGGTTTTTGGCATGGAGCTGAGTGGAATTTTATTTTGTGGGGATTATTCTTTTGGGTGGTGTTAATGTTTGAAAAAAGATTTTTATTATCTTCATTAAAGGATCATAAGGTAATCGCTCATATTTATGTTATTTTCTTAGTATTAATTAGCTTTATTATTTTTAATTCTTCATCTTTAGGAGAAATAGTAGTAAGTGTAAAATCAATGCTAGGAATGAATCATTTACCACTTTATAATCTTTCATCACTATATTATATAAGAAGCTATATTGCGGTATTTATCATTGCGATGATTGGTTCTACTCCGTTGATGAAAAAGCTTGTACAAAAAATTAAATGGAGTATTTATTTAGAACCATTTCTTTGGATTGTATTATTAGTGGTATGTAGTGCTTATTTGATAGATGGATCATTTAATCCATTCTTGTATTTCCGTTTCTAAGGAGGATTGTTATGAATCGATTTAAAAAGATAAGTGTTGTAGTAATGACAATTTGTTTAGGTATCTTTTCCTTAGGGGCAATCTTCTTAGAAAAAGCTACTTATTCAGATAGTGAAAGACGGGTATTAGCTTCTTTTCCAGAAGTGAGTTTAGAAAATATCTTAGATGGAGGATTTAGTAGTCAATTTGATGAATATACAACAGATACCTTTCCTTATCGTGATATTTTTCGTTCTATCAAAGCGAATGTAGTAATGAATATTTTTCAACAAAAGGATAATAATCAATTATTTCAAGTGGGAAATCATTTAGCTAAAATGGATCCTGAAATATCACCACAAATGATTGATTATGCAACTAAATTATTTCAAAAAGTACATGATCAAAATTTTCCAAATCAAAAGGTATATTTTAGTTTAATTCCTGATAAATCACATTATTTGGCAAAAGAGCATTTTTATTTAAGTTATGATGTAAAAGAAATGGAAGAAATGATTCAAAAACAATTACCATTTGCGGAAATGATCTCAATTGACCATTTATTAGAAGCAGATGATTATTACTATACAGATAGTCATTGGCGTCAAAATAAAGTGGTTGATGTTGCGAAGTATATTGCGTCTTCAATGGATAAAACATTAAAGGATACGTATACAACAGAAACTTTAGCTCAAGATTTCTATGGTGTTTATTATGGACAAGCTGCCTTGATGAAACAACCAGATAAGATTGAATATTTAGTAAATGATACCATAAATCAATTAGAATGTAGTGGGGCAAAAGCTATATATGACCAAGAAAAATTAAAAGGAAAAGATGCTTATGAGTTTTTCTTATCAGGAAATCAACCTTTAGTAACGATTAAAAATCCTTTATGTAAAGATAATTCTCGATTAATTGTGTTTAGAGATTCTTATGCATGTTCGTTTGTGCCGTTACTTGCGGAAGCTTATAGTGAAATTGTATTAGTGGATTTACGTTATATTCGTAGTGAGATGTTAAATGATTATGTATCTTTTGATGATGCAGATATCTTATTTATGTATAGTACAAGTATGATGAATGCATCTACTGCGTTGAAATAAAAAAGAAGTTATACAGCTTAAATAACTAAAATTATTTAACGTATAACTTTAATTAGAAAATTTGAGTGAGTTTTAGGTTTCGATATTCTAAGAAATATTGAAACCTAAATTTTTTAAGCGATTTTATACTACTATAGATACATAATATAAGTATAAACTTATACAATCATACTTATATTATTTAGATTTATACACCTTAAAGGTAACATTTGTTATTTTTCCGTTATCATCCAAGGATTCTGTATAACCATATATATAATCACCATATTCATATCCATAACCATATTCGACATGTTTTTTCAAAGCTTCGTAAATTTTTGTGTGATATAATTTAGTATATCCTATAAGAAAAGCTAATCCCTATAGAAGAATGGCAAAAACACTTAAAACAAGTGATTATGCTGACAATCTACTAGAGCGTCAATTTGAAACTTGCGGTCCTGGATATGTTTTATTATAACAATGTAAGTATACAATGGAACCTAGCAAAATTAAAACCTACTCAATATTATCAA
>JAXJYR010000127.1:0-1391 GCA_036306885.1 Longicatena sp. | reverse complement strand
TTGTACGTTTTTGAAGTTAACAAACATCCCTTGTGCAGTTTCTGGACGTAAATAAATAGTGTTTTTACTATCTTCTAAAATACCTTGGAATGTTTTAATCATTAAGTTAAATTGACGAATATCTGTGAAGTTTGCTTTTCCACATTTTGGACAAGTTAAGTGGTTTTCGTCAATGTAGCTTTTCATTTGTTCGTTGCTCCATCCTTCAACACTTACTTCTCCATTTGTAGCTTCTTCAATTAATTGGTCTGCACGGAAACGTGCTTTACATTCTTTACAGTCCATTAATGGATCAGAGAATCCACCAACGTGTCCACTTGCCACCCATACATTTGGGTTCATTAAAATAGCTGATTGAATCCCTACGTTGTAAGGAGATTCTTGGATAAAACGTTTCCACCATGCTTTTTTAATGTTTTCTTTTAATTCAACTCCTAGAGGACCGTAATCCCAAGTATTAGCAAGTCCACCATAAATTTCAGAACCTTGGTATACGAAACCACTTGTTTTCATATGTGCAGTTACGATATCAAAAAGTTTATCACGATTCATAATTATACCTTCCCTTCGTATTATGTTTCATTTTATCTAGATGAATACATCTTAATATAACATGTATCTTTAAAATTTGTCAAGATGAAACCAATTGTTCATTATATATATCAAAAGGTTTGACTTCTTTACCATAAGAAATCAAACCTTTTGTTGAATCATTTTTTTAAGAAACATTTGACTTTTCCAGCGAATACTACCGTATTCTTCATAAATTAATAATTGATTTAAAAAATCACTTTTGTCAAATGTATAATTGGTTAATTTATCATAACCTTCGACACTTATTTTCCCTAAAATGCGATAGTGAAACAATTCATCCTTTGTGCGCTGGGCACTACTTAATGGTGCACAAGTCTTACAAAGAAAGCCGCCATCTTTATTTGAAATTGCCGCAATATTTTTAGTTGAACCACAACGAACACAACTATCGACGTGAGGACGTATTCCTTCCATATCATTAACAAATGCTTGAAACAAACACAAGGTTCGATAAAAATCAATGGTCAATGAATTAAGATAATATTGTAATAAATGAAACGGTAACGAAACATCACATTTTTCAAACCATTCACAAATATAATCGGCAGCGACAACAGATAGTAGTTGTTGGTGTAAAAGTGGAAATGCATTCTTTAATTCAACATTCGTTAAAATGGGAAATCCTTTCGCTTCCACTTTTTGAAAGGCAATGTGGAAATGTTTCTGAATCAAAGCTCCACTACGTGACCCCATCTTAAACATTCCTGAAACCTTAAGTGCATGTTTACAATCATCATCGCCTAAAATGGTGACAACAGCATCTTTTTCACGATAAGGGACAACACTTAAAACAATTC
>JAXJYR010000126.1:0-4399 GCA_036306885.1 Longicatena sp. | reverse complement strand
CCCTGAATGTGGAGAGAAGCATGACAGGGATATTAATGTGGCAAAGAATATACTAGAAGAAGGATTAAGACAAATAGCATAAAAAGAATAACAACATAGGGCAGGGACTGCCCGAATTTACGCCTGTGGAGATAGTAGGTTACGAGGTCTGCGAAGCAGGAAGCCCATTGGCTTTAGAAAATGGGTAGTTCACTGCTATACATATTTCTAAGTATTAATATAGTGAAAGGAGGAAGTAAATGTAAGTACATGATATAAAAAGTAAAGGCAATAAAATAAAATTCATAAATCAAAACTGCACTGTAGCATTTACAGGAACAGTATAATCTTGCTTGAGAACACTAAATGAGACATTATGTATGTGCTTTCACTTTAGTGGATGAACAAGAATTTCTCAATTTTTAATTTTACATATGTAACAATTTTTTTATAGGAAATGAGATGATAATATAGAAATGTTTTGTTATCTGTTATACAATAGTATAAATAAGGGGTTGAGAAAGAAATGAAAGATGTCGTTCACATTACCGGACACAAAAATCCCGATACAGACTCTATTGCGGCGTCTATCGCACTTGCGGAATTAAAAAATAAACAAGGAATTAATGCTATTGCATGTCGTATCGGAGATATTAATCCAGAAACAGACTTTGTTTTAAAAAAATTTAACGTTGAAGAACCTAAATTTATTGCCAATGCAAAAGTTAAATTATATGATGTACCATTTGATGAGCCATTATTCGTACATCCTGATTGTACGATTAAAGAAGCATGGGAGAAAATTATTTGGAATGGGACAAGTGCCCTATACATCGTTGATCAAGATGAAAAGCTTATTGGTGTTGCGTCAATGTCTGATATTTCTAGTATCTTGTTAAATGATAAAGGTCCAGGGAATAAACAATTGATGAGCCAAACAAAACCAGATAATATTGTTAGAGTATTGGAAGGTAAATACTTATACAAGGCGCCTAAATATCGTACAACGGGAGATGTTCACGTTTTAGGTGGAAAAATGACTCAATACGCGGATATCGATTTTAAAGACAGCATTGTCGTAATGAGCGATGACTTGAAATTACAAAAATATGTGATTCAAGAAGGTGCTGCATGTATTGTTTTGGTTGATGTAGATATTGTGTCTAATAGTATGCTAGAGTTTGCAAAACAAAAAAACACAACGATTATTCAAAGTGATTTGAATATGCTATGTACAATTCGTCGTTTATTTAAATCACCAAGTGTATCCTTGATTATGAAACGTAACTTAATTGGCTTCAATAAGCACCAATATCTTGATGATGTAAGTGCAAAAATGTCAAAAACAAGATATCGTTCTTATCCAGTTGTAAATAATAAAGGGGTACTTATTGGATCCATTACACGTTATCACTTATTAAACTATCAAAAGAAACGTTTTATCTTAGTAGATCATAATGAATTAAGTCAATCAGTTGATTTCTTAAAAGATGCTGAAGTATTAGAAGTAGTGGATCATCACCGTATTGGAGATGTACAAACTAAAACACCAATTCGTTTCCGTAACGAAATTATCGGTTCTACTTGTAGTATTATTGCGAAGATGTACCAAGAAGCAGGTATTCAACCAGAAAAAAGTACTGCGGCATTGATGTGTTGTGCTATTATTTCCGATACGATGAATTTTAACTCACCAACCACAACCGCCGATGATAAAATTATTGCGGAAGGATTAGCCGATTGGGCAGGAATTAACTTAGATGATATTGCCAAAGAAATGTTTGGAGCTGTCGCAACCTTAAAAGGACGTAGTGTTTCAGAAATTCTATACAATGACTTTAAAGAGTATAATATTGATGGAAAACGCATTGCGATTGGACAAATTAATGTCGCTGATTCACAAGAAATTTTAGAAGTAAAAGATGAATTTATGTCATACTTGAAAAAAATCAATGATGTGAATAAATTTGATTTATTAATGATGTGCTTCACATCTGCAGAAGGGACTGGAAGTAATCTAGTCTTCGTTGGAACATTAAGTGATATTGTCGATGAAACATTTAAAGACTATATCGAGGATGATTTATACTTTGTCGATGGCATTATTTCACGTAAAAAACAAATTGTCCCAATGTTATCAAAAACATTAAGTGAGTTATAAACGTTTTATAAACAAACTATCAAATGCATTTACATCAAAAAATACATTTGATAGAATGAGGTTAGTAAGGGAGTAGTCAGCACAGCAATGTGTGGAACGGTTCAACAATCTCGAATAGCCTCTATTCTGGCCGTACCTAAAATGACGAGACTTATGTGAGAAGTTTACCTTTTCCATAAGTCTTTTTTAAATGGGAAAGGCTGAGAAGGAGGTCATTTTTATGTATTATCAAAAAGAAACAGTAGAAGTTATGCAAGAATTATCAACAAAGGATGCTGGATTAAGTAAAGAAGAAGTCATCAAACGTTTAGAAAAGTATGGTAAAAATGAATTATTAGAAACCAAATCTAAACCAGCATGGCTGATTTTCCTGGAACAATTCAAAGATTTATTGGTTATTATCCTAATCTGTGCAGCCTTAATTTCAGCTATCAGCGGAGAACGTGAAAGCACCATTGTTATTTTAGTGGTGATTATCATGAATGCGATTTTAGGTACGATTCAAACCCTAAAAGCCCAAAAATCATTAGATGCCCTCAAACAAATGTCTACTCCTCATTCTAAAGTGTATCGTAATGGAGAACTAGTTGAAGTTTCATCTGTAGAATTAACAATAGGTGATATTATTGTTTTAGAAGCGGGCGATGTCGTGGGTGCTGATGCCCGTGTTTTAGATAGCTTTTCTTTACAAGTCAATGAAAGTGCATTAACGGGAGAAGTAGAAGCAGTCACAAAGCATAACGCTATCATTAAAGACAAAGTAGGCTTAGGTGATCGTAAAAATATGGTGTTTGCGACTACGCTAGTCACTTATGGTCGAGCTAGAGCGATTGTGACAAATGTTGGGATGGATACTGAAATCGGAAAAATTGCGACTTTAATGAATACAACCAAAGAACGTAAAACCCCTCTACAAAGAACTTTAGACGACTTTAGTAAAGTATTAAGTATTGTGATTATTGCGATTTGTGTTGTGGTATTTGGTTTAAATTTAATGCGTGGCAGTGATGTTTTAGACGCATTGATGTTTGCAGTTGCCCTTGCTGTAGCAGCCATTCCCGAAGCTTTAGCTTCGATTGTGACCATCGTATTAGCGATGGGGACAAGTACAATGGCTAAAAAAAATGCCATTATGAAAAATATCAATGCTGTCGAAAGCTTAGGATGTGTATCCGTCATTTGTAGTGATAAAACCGGTACTCTTACCCAAAATAAAATGACTGCGCAACAAATATATTATCGAAATACTCTGTGTCAAGCTACACAGTTAGATGACCACCATCATTTAGATCATATGTTAATGCTATGCTTCACTTTATGTAATGACGCAAGTATTAGTGAAGAAGGAAGTCGGGTTGGTGATCCTACAGAACTAGCATTTATCGATTGGATGCAGCAAATGCAAAAATCAGTTCGTGATATTCGTGGTAAGTATCCGCGCATCGACGAAAATCCTTTTGATTCGGTTCGTAAAATGATGTCTACCCTACATTTAGTGGACGATAAAAAAATCCTTTTTACCAAAGGTGCTTGCGATGAACTATTAAAGAAAAGTACACATATCTTACTAGATGAAAGAATTCAACCTTTAAATAAAGAACTAAAACAACAAATTCTTAACCAAAATATGCAATTTGCCAATAACGGTTTACGGGTATTAGGTTTTGCCTATAAGCTTCAAGAACCTGATTGTACAAGTATTACTCTAGAAGATGAACAAGACTTAATTTTTATTGGATTAGTATCCTTAATGGATCCACCACGTAATGAAAGTAAGGATGCTGTAACACAATGTAAGAAAGCCGGAATGATTCCCGTCATGATTACTGGGGATCATAAGGTGACAGCACGTGCCATTGCCCAACAAATTGGTATTTATGAAGACGGCTTTGTCTGTATCGAGGGTAGTGAATTAGATGAACTGAGCGATGAACAATTACAAGCACAATTGGAAAATATTCGTGTTTATGCTCGTGTAGCTCCAGAACATAAAATTCGTATTGTCAATGCTTGGCAACAACGTGGAAAAATTGTCGCAATGACAGGAGATGGAGTGAACGATGCCCCTGCCTTAAAACAAGCTGATATTGATATTGCGATGGGAATCACTGGAACAGAAGTATCGAAGGATGCCGCATCAATGATTTTAACCGATGATAACTTCGCAACGATTGTAAGAGCTGTCGCAACAGGACGTAATATTTATGCTAACATTAAAAATAGTATCATTTATTTATTAAGTGGAAATCTATCAGGAAT
>JAXJYR010000125.1:0-1427 GCA_036306885.1 Longicatena sp. | reverse complement strand
CATCATTATTTCAATATAATGTAATAAATGACGTTTATAAGGGATCAATTGTCTTAACGCCTCTAATGCTTGCGCAACATTTTCCGCTTCATCATCTTGTAAAATCGATAAAGCACTTAAAATACTCGCATCAATTCTTCCGTATTTATCCCATTTCGCAATGGCACAATACATGCGAAATCCACGAATTCGCATTTCGGCTTTACTCGCTGACATCATCGCCTGAAATACCGATAAATACGAATAAAACATTGAATATTGATTGGATAGAAGCTCCATTTTCGCTAATGATTCTTTTGCTTGTTCATTATTTCCATCTAATATACTTGCCACAAAACTACTTGCTTTTTCTAACATAATACTCACCTTCATTCTATCTACTATTTTCATTCTATCTACTATTTTACCACAGTGATTCCTTATATTTACATAAACTTTATAAATTTTCTAAGAATCTTTTCTAATGTTTTCTAAACTTTCTACATCACACAAAAACACAGTTCGATTCTATACAATAGTTTTTACACCTTTTATATTATAAATACAACATTTTTACGATTCGTTTTTTCAAAAAAAAAGAACCCATAAATTTTTATAGGTTCTTCTAATCATTATTTTTTGTAAAAGCGATTCGCTGGTACTCCACATAACGGACATTTTTCTGGTGGATTACTTCCTTTATGTACATAACCACAAACCTCACACACCAACTGCGTTTCTTCTACAATTGCTTCATCTTTTATTTCATATGCTTCACTTTGTAGTAATACTTCAATTTCTTTTGCTATTTCTTTCGCACGTTCTAAGTCTAATTCTCCCATATCCGTAATTTGCATACCTGTTAATTCACTAAACTTCGCTAGTAACGCTTGTTCTTCTGGAAATAGTGTTGCCACTCTTAATTGTCCTTTCACAAAGAATTTTTCAAAGTTTTTAGATGGTGCTAAACCTTGTAGTTCTTGCGCTACGATTGGAAATTCTTTTTCTGAGAATAAACCTTCTCCCACTAAAATCACATTGCGATTTTTTAATTGATCTTTTACACGACTTAAATATAATTTTGTAAGCTGCGCTGTATAAGGTCCTCTAAAGTTAAAGACTAAGATAATATTATGAATCTCACTTAAATCTTCTGCTTCAAATGGTGTATCTACATTAATAAATTTACAATTTAATTGTTCCGCAATCACTTGCGCTACTTTTTTTGCACTTCCATGAAATGTTTCATATGTTACGATAGTTTTAGACATGATATTTACCTCCCCTATATCTCTATTGTTACTTATATCTTAACATGCAACTATTTCTTTTACAAATCATATGACTTTAAAAAACAGGTATATTAAAGTGGTTCAAAAGTCAAGGACTAATTCTTGACAGTTGTCACTAAAAATGAAATGAGCATATCATTACACTTCGTGTGTAAT
>JAXJYR010000124.1:0-23753 GCA_036306885.1 Longicatena sp. | reverse complement strand
ATGATAATCTAAATGATTCCCTGCATGATCCTTTGCGTCGATATGAAGTTGATATAAATCATCCTCATTTAACAGTGATAAATCATAAAAGAGCTTTTGCTTATCCTTGATAGTAGGGATGAATGTTTGAGATGAATGATTTTTACTCGTTAACGTAACGATGCAGTTCTGTAAATAATCTTCACTAATATAAAGATATGGTTGTAAGGCATGATCATAGCTTTGAAATGGTTGAATACCATGTAACGTGAGCTCAGGTGCTTTTCTATCTACAATAAAATCGACTATAAAAGGTTTTTCACATTTATTATTGGCTTGATCAATGACATCTACATTTAAATGATAGGAACCATCTTGAATCGTAGATAGGGTTAAATAATGCATATCACCATCATGGTCCCATTGAGTTGTCTGAAAGTTATCTGATAAATCTAGCTTAACTAGCTTTTCATCAAAATGCTGTTCATATATACAAAGTGTAAAGGTTTGGGATTGATTCGTATAGGTTGATAGCTGGTTATCGATTTGAATCATCGGTTTACTTTTATCAATGGTAAAGGCTGGTAATGATTTCCACCCACTATCTTGATTTACTTCATCTTTCACACATACGGCAATTTGATAATTTCCTTCTTTCGATAATCTCGCATATGCTTTTTGACCGTTCCAAATCCAGGATACAATTTCATCTTCACCATTACGTAAGCATCGATACTCCAAATTTTTCGCATGAAAATGATCATCAATCACATCTATTGAAAGCATTACATCTTTATTTACATATCCTTGATGCGATGATGAAGTATCACCTGGGGCTTTTGCGAGTCCATAATAAATTGATAGGTTACCTTTTTACTTATTCCTGCACAATCATACACAATGATATCTTGACTTTGGATACCATCCTGTAATACGACTAGCTGTTCTAATAATACTACCTCATCGATATACTGATCGGACTTTTTCGTAATTGTCTGTAAATCCTTTAAAGAATAAACCTTATTCACAACTCCTTGTAGTTCAATACGCGCAATCCCACTAAAAGGGGCCTTAATTTGATATTGAAGCTGTATATCATTGGTATATGCATCGATACCCTTTATCACACCAGCTTGATTTTCTTTAATTTGATAATTAATCAATAGCTTATCATCTACATCCTTGGCTGTTTCCACAATCATCCTTGGAGTATGATGAATTTTACTTTGATGATTGACAATATCCTTCACATAATAATGAAAGGTTCCTTTAAAATCATCGTTAAGCTTTACAATTAGTTGGTGATTACTCCATTGGATTACATCAATAAAAGGCAGCTGATGTAAATCTTCTTTCGTTTCTATACCATACCATCTTTTACTACCGTAAAGTGTTTGATGTTTTGCATCAACACCATCAAACGTAATATATAACATTGAAGTAGAAAGATGATCTTGCCAATTCCATGCGATAATTTGTTCGTTATCAATCATGTTCCTATCGTATGTAATTGAAACTTGTGGATTACTATGGTCAATTATAAAGGTTTCTATCTTTTGTTGTATAACATTTTGACTAAAATCTTTCGCTTCTACATATAGTTCATAGTAACCTTCTTTATCAAAACTTAATTCCATTTCATAACAATCATCATTTTTCGCCCAATGTTTTTTCATCGGTATTTCTTGATGTTGATAATATACTTTTATCTTACTACTCGCAATATCTAAATATTGATCTTCTAAGGCGATTTTTATTTTAGCCTGATCTTGAAACACAATATTTTGAACATCTTGTACATAAGGATTCATCCATTGATAAGAAAGCTTAGGAACAATGGTATCATCCACATAATAAAAGCTTTTCTGATAAGAATTTCCACATAAATCTTTACCCGAGATGATAAATTCGTATGTATGTAATGAAGCTTGTTTTTCTTTATCCAACCAGAAATATATCTCATTGTCATGATATTCCACTTCAAAACCATATTGGTTCCACTTGTTTGGGGATAATACTATTCCATCATAAAGTAATGTACAATTCATTAACCTCGCATCAAAGGACGTATCATCAATCTTAAAGTGAAAGGTAAATGGTTGTTGGATATTAAGATATTGATTATGAACGTTCGCAATAATCAATGCTTTTTTATTTTCTATGGTGAATTTAAATTTTGATTGATAGGAAAAGGTATTTCCAGCTTTATCATATCCAGTAATCACAAAATGTTCATCAATACTATTTAACGGCACCACAAAACGTACACTATCATTTTCCCAAATATGATTTAATGTTTCTTGTGAAGATTTTAATTTTATCTTAAACCTTGATTTCGCAACACCTGATAAATCATCTTCAAAAACAATTTTAACTTCAGCCTTTTGATGATCATAAAGTGGGGTTTGACACTTTGTGACATCGATATCATTCCACAATATCGTTTTCACTTGAGGTTGGTTTGTGTCATACACAAAACAATGCTCATAAAGCATCGATTTATTTCCGGCATAATCTTGTCCTTGAACACAAATACGATAGATACCATCTGCTTGTAGCATTCCTCTGCCAATTTTAAAATCATACCTATAACCATAAGGTGTCTTACAATAGTTTATTTTTTCTTCCATACGAACATCATTATGATAAATTTCCATATGTGTCGCATTTACATTTAAATACTTATCATTTAATTGAAAATATAAAGTAGTAGGTTGATGATACATCGCCTTAGGATTGATAAAAGCTCCTTTTGGTGCTGTCTTATCAATCACTACATCTTGTATGATCGATGTTTTATTATTAGCTTTATCGATACTACTAAAGCATAGCTGATAGCTACCATCCTGATAAGAATATGGATCTAATATCCACTCACTTTCATACTGTCCATGATTCATTTGCCATTGTAAGTCAATTGGCTTTGTAAAAGATACTTGCGTATGAGGAAGCTCCATATGTAAATCACTCATTTGAAATTGAATTTTTTTTATTTCATTTATATAACAAACTTGATGTTCTTGCGTAGCTAATCCCATTATTTTTAGCTTCGGCTTAGAAAGATCGACAATCACTTCCTCTGCTATCTCAAAAGTATTTACTTGTAATGCATTATCGATCATTATGATATTTAAAGAGCTAGCCATTTCATCTTTAGGTTCAAGCTGTACATGATAATAACCATCATTATCATACGCAACATAAACTTCATTTTGAAATATTACTTCTACTTTTTGTACACCACTTAGCGCATCTACTACTTTTAGCTTTAATAATGCATCGCCATTAAGGTAACAGCTATCTATTTCAAATAAATCTTGATTATTTAAGAATGCTTCAACCAATACGGGTGGTTCCTGATCACTTATTAATTGACCTTTACTTTGATAGATACATTCATTTCCCCACTGATCACTGATTTCCAAAGTAAGATTGTCACTTCCTGATCTTTGTGGAAGAATCAATTCATATTCATTCTTTTCACCTTTTACACATTCTAACGACAATTGATTCCACATCGCTTTTACACTACAAATACTATCATCTTCAACCAGAACACGAATAATGGAGTTTTCAGACGCGATAACATCTGCTTCCATCAGATTTGCTTCTCCAACCTTGATTTCCTTTACAATTGGCTTTTGATCATCCTCATACAGGCGTAGCTTCCAACTTTGTATGATGACATTACTTCCATCAAAACCACTTAGTTCAATTATATTTTCTGGTTTTAAAAGTCCTTGTAAATAAAAGCTAATCCCTTGATTACTTTGGGTATATTCACACAAATGACCATTACAATAAAGAGATATATTGTTTAATGTATTCGTGACAATTTCAAACATCTCCTTTTGCGAATATTGTTTATCCTCCACAAACAATTCATTTTGAACATACAATTCAAGATGATTTTGTTTGGCTTTAAGCGGACACCAAAAACTATTTAATAATAATAAAAATATACAAAAATATTTCATTTATGATTTCTCCTTTTTCTTTTTATGATAATAAAGTAATATGTATTTTCTCATTTCTTGTAGTAAATGATAGTGTATGAACCAATAACACCCTAACATAAAAAACACAATTCCTAAGATCATTGCGCTATAATAAATCAATTTATTCATACGCTTTACCTTCTACTATTTTTCCATAAGCTAATTTTTCTTTTAAAAGCTGAAATTGTGTCATCGATAATACTTTAGGATCATCTTTTATTTTCTGATATAACTTCATAGCTTGATTCATATCCCCACTAGATAATGCATATAAGCTATAGTGAATTGTTGCTAAAACATCGCCTTGTTGGTCTAATTCTTGATAGATTTGAAGGGCCTTTTCTTCCTTATCATAATACAAGTGTAAATCAGCCATTTTGAATAACCACTCATGTTCTTCTTCCTCACTTACGCAATATTGTAAATACTCGTTTATAGAATGAATGGCTTGTTGGTAATACTTTGGCTTTTTTACTTGATAAGCTTGTGCTATCGCAATTTCCGATTGTTGTAACTGTATTGTTTTTTGATAACGTTCTACTAGCTTGGGCTTTTGTAATAATTTTAATGTCTTTTGCCCCTTTTGGATTTGTGATAAAGCCAAATCATATGGTTGATACCCTTCTACTTGTAAGAAGGTACTTTGTTGTAAGATGGCATAAGTAATAAAAAGGGTATTTCGTAACGATTGTTCATTCATAGGTTGGCTTTCATTATACGCAATAAAGGCTTGAACCAATGGATATACTTCTTCACTAGCATTCATAAATAATTGACAAAACTTGGTATAATACTGACTAATTTCATTATGTGCTTTTGAAAAATAAACATATGCTTGTGCATAATCTACCATGTTATCATCCATAGATAGACCACCATAAAAATAAAGTTCTCCTAAATAACATAATATTTCATTATTTTTTAAAGCCTTAGGATGACTATTTACGATATTAGTAATCATTTTTAATCCTTGATTCCCCATTCCAAAGTAGTGACAATAATCCATTAAGCTTTGATACAAATAGATTTTCGTTGGATACTTCATAATTAAATCTTGGTAATATACTAAAATTGTTTCATCATAATGCTTTTGTAGGATACTATCACTTTGCCTTGTTTCTACCTTCATCAATGCAGCTTGTATTTTTTGTTCTTGTAAATAATAATCCTTTATCGCAAACTGATGACTGATTATAAACATACTAATCGATAAGATAAAAAAGCTTGCACATATACATATTCTTTTTCGAAATATCCGCTTATGTTGTTTAGTTAAGCTTTGATAATGTAATAAATGATACTTTACTTCTTCAATACTTTGGTAACGATCCTTTTGATAAATACGAGTACATTTATAAATGATTTCATGTAATCCTTCGGATAATGTCATATCATGCTCACGTAAACATAAATCACCAATCAACAAAGGCTTTTCTCCGGTTAAAAAATGATATAGTGTAGCACCCAAAGCATAGATATCACTGCGGGCATCACTTTGAACCCTTTTTTGATAAATACGATTGGCATACTGTTCGGGAGCCGCATAGCCTTTGGTACCGATTGCAGTTGTATCACATTGATGATCTTCTTTATACATACGGGCAATTCCAAAATCAATTAACATTAAATGTCCTTCCTTTGTACGCATAATATTACTTGGTTTTAAGTCACGAAAAATAATTCCTTTTGCGTGTATATAAGCTAAAATATCACAGAGTTCTAAGGCATAATTTACTGCATCATATTCACTAAATTTTTTGACATATTTTAAAATCGTTTCTAAGGAATCACCTTCAATTAAATCCATTACCAAATAATAAGTATTATTTTCTTCTATCATATCGACAATTCTTGCAAGAGAGCGATGATTTAAATTTTTTTGCAGCTCTATTTCTGCCCATAGCTGTTCCTTGGTTTGTCCCATAGCTCCTTTTAATTGTTTCAAAGCCCAATGTTTTTTCAATACTTCATCATAAACATCATATACAATACTACTGCCACCTTGACCAATCACACGTTCGATTCGATAGCGTTTTTTTAAGCATTCATTCTTTCGTAACATGATTTCACACTCTTTTCTCACCTTCATTTATTCTTACGAAAAAAAAGGAAGGAAATAAAAAAACATATTCGTTTTTACACAAATATGTTTTTAATACTTTATAGTTTTTTCCATGCAGCCTTCATTACAAGGGTTTGTAGACCATTTTTCGTATTTACCCAACTATATCCAATCGGGTATTTGGCTCCTGCCCTAAAGACGGTTCTCTTATATCCATATTTTTCAATGGCAGCACTCGTTTGCCATTTATGGGTACTTCCACAATAGTATTTTTTATCCGCCTCACGATATGCAAACCATCCTCTAAATTCATAGCCAGGTCGTTGGATATTTCCTTTACTTTTTAAAGTTAAAGTCTTTCCAAAGTTCATTAAGGTTGTACCTACACTTCCGCTACCACCATTGGCAGTATATTTTACACTGATTTGATCCGTTTTCACAATTTTAAAGCGTTGTCCGCTTTTTTTAGTATATGATGATAATACCCCTTTTTTATCAACCAATGAGAAAACTTTTTCTTGTGAAATCATTGGACGTAATATATAGGTACCATCACTTAAACGTTGAACATAAAACTTTTGACGTTTTAAACTTGTGTTTAATTTTACATTTTTAATCGCTGTACCTTCTTTTAAATAACCACCTGTCACATCTAAAGCGCGATTGTTGGATACACATTGAATATGGTAGCTATTGTCTGTTGTACGAGTAAATAACCATTTTTGAGTCGTTCCACGGGCTTCTGATTTTTTTGCTAAAATCACACTAGAAGAACTTGCAGTTACCAAACGAGATGTTGAAACATCGACAATTTCAGCGGTAAAGCTATGTCCTAAATCAACCTTCGTTCCCATATTCGCAATACGACCATATGGACGAATTCCAAATAAAGCTGGTTCAGATAAAGCGAATGTGTTATGTCCAGGATATTGATAAATAGCGGCATGGTTTACATAGTTATAGTAAACTCCATAGCTTGGATTTAAAGCGTTAATAATTAGTCCATCACCCACATAAATCGCAGCGTGCGTAACATTATAAGCACTTGTCCCATATAACACAATATCTCCTGGTTCTAAATCCGCAATCGCAACTTTCGTACCATAGTTTTTATATGTCGTTGATTCATAACCTTCTGGACCACGAGGAGCGGCAATCCCAAAATAATTATAAACATATTTCACAAAACCAGTACAATCAAAGGCATGAGGTCCAGCAGCCCCAAATACATAAGGCTTACCATATTGTTGTTTCGCGAAATTGACAATTTCCTCAGCTGTATAAGTTGCCTCTTCAGCTTGAATATGTATAGATTGTGATAGGAATGGAATAGCAACAAACATTCCTAAAATAAGTGTCATTGATAAAATAATTTGATAAAACTTTTTCATAGTTATCCTTTCTTAATATTCGATATTCTCCATCTATATCTTACAATATGAAACCCATTTTCCGCAAGAAATAAATACGATACCTACATAATAAACCGTTATTTCTAACAAATCTTAACTATTTGTTCTTCGATAAAAACAAAATGTGTCATGACACCTATATTGACATTGACTTTACACCTGTGTATAATAAGCGCTATAAAAGGAAGGTGTTTGATATGCAAAAATGGAAAGCTTTTTTACAACGTAAAAATATTAATTTTAATTTTCATACATATGGTATCACTGCTTTAGGGGCAATGGCACAAGGGCTATTTTGTACCTTATTAGTAGGAACTATCTTAAACACAATTGGTTCTCAATTTCATGTAGGTTTTTTAAATGAACCTATTATTCATATTGTTAGTAGTGATCAAAGTATCCCTTATACAATTGGTGGTTTATGTTCCTTAATGGTTGGACCTGGTATTGCCATCGCAATTGGAGCTGCTTTACAATGTCCACCACTGGTCTTATTTTCATTAATTCCAGTTGGATTTGCGACCAATACAATGGGTGGTGCTGGTGGTCCACTAGCTGTGTATTTTATTGCGATTATTGCATCTGAAATTGGAAAAATGATTTCAAAAGAAACTAAGATTGATATATTAGTTACACCGATTGTGACAGTTTTAGCTGGTATTTTATTTGCTTCTCTTATTGCCGCTCCAATTGGAAGTGCCGCCAGTGCTTTTGGAGAAGCTGTCAAATGGGCAACGCTCCAACAACCATTTATCATGGGAATTTTAGTATCTGTCATTATCGGTATCGCCTTAACCCTACCAATTAGTTCTGCGGCCATTTGCGCAGCCCTATCTTTAACTGGTTTAGCCGGAGGAGCTGCCGTAGCTGGATGCTGTGCTCAAATGGTTGGTTTTGCGATTATGAGTTTTAAAGAAAATAAATGGGGTGGACTTGTCGCCCAAGGTATTGGTACAAGTATGCTGCAAATGCCAAACATCATGAAAAATCCTAAAATTTGGATTCCACCAATCCTAACATCAGCGATTACTGGTCCCCTTGCAACCTGTGTCTTCCAGCTGCAAATGAATGGTTCTCCCGTCTCAAGTGGTATGGGGACATGTGGCTTTGTCGGACAAATTGGAATCTATACTGGATGGATTAATGATATTAGTAATGGTTTAAAAACAGCTATTACACCAATCGATTGGATTGGGTTTATCCTCATTTGTTTTGCCCTTCCTGCCGTACTTACATGGTTATTTGCGAAAATCTTACGTAAATGGGGTTGGATTAAAGAAAATGATTTAAAATTAGATTTATAAAATTTTTATATCCTCTTCTCTTGCGTGCACCATTTCTTTAAAAGTTTTATAAATATTGTTTATTTGTCTCCTAGCGCATCAATGGTGCACAAAAAAAGATTGAAACAGCTGTGTTTCAATCTTTTTTTTAGAAAATATTGGTTAAAAAGATTTCTAATCCAATCGCAATTAAGATAATTCCACCTAAAACATTCGCATGATTTGATAAATGCGTTCCAAAACGTTTTCCAATGGCTACTCCAGCATAACAAATCACAAATGTAACAAGCGCAATCACACCAGCACAAACTAGTGCCATCACAAAGGTGTAATTACTAATTGTAAATCCTACTGATAAAGCATCAATCGATGTCGCAATCCCTTGTATGATTAAAGCCTTCCAACCTAAGCCACAATAATCAAGCCCTTCCTCTTCGCCTTTAAAACCTTCTAATAACATTTTTCCACCAATAAAGCTTAATAGAATTAAGGCAATCCAAGGAATCATTTTTTCAAAGAAAGTAAAATATTGGGCGATGGTATGCACACAAAACCATCCAATCAATGGCATTAATGCTTGAAAAAAAGCAAATACGATGGCGATACGAAGCATTTTACTTTTTTTCATATTTACTTCATTTAATCCATTCGCAAGAGAAACACTAAAGGCATCCATTGCAAGACCTACACCTAATATTGCACTATTTATAAATAGTTTTAAACTTAACATAAGAACCTCCCTAACCATGCATATGCTTGATATTCGATTATTATAACGAAACGATAATAACATGATTTACTTTAATTCACAACTACAAATTTTATCAACAGCTACTAAAAAAAGCTCCTAAGAGCTTTTATAAAGTTATCTGGATTTCATCTTGAGATTGACTATTTTGTTGCATATGATAGGTCACAATGATTTCCACATCCTTTTTGACCAAACTATTTTGAACATAATTAGTTGAACCATTCACAATAACACTCTCACAATTTCCTTCTTGGATAAATCCCCATACAATATCATATACTGGAATAGCAACTACATTTTCAAAACCTAGCTGGTTCAAATAAGCAACAACTTCTTCATAAGGTTGATTTTTAAAACTAGATGCTTGAAAAGGAATTTGAATATCATCTTCTTGAAGCTGTACAACATAATTCAGGTCTAGTTCACTCACTTCAATTTTAGTAAAGCTACTTTTTACTTCTAGCTTCACTTCCACATCATCATTTACATATAGTTGATACTCTCCTTGAATCAAATGATTGTCCGCTTTTTTAAATACCAATTGATAATCACCAGGTGTTAAATTTAAAGTATATTCTTTATCCTCACCATGTAATAAATCAAACTTATCGCCATTTAAATACATTTCGACATCATATTTATTAAACATCACATTAGCTGGAAATTTAATTTGTAAGTTTACTTGAAAAGTTTCGGTTGGGCGATGCACAATAATCGTCACTTCACTATCACAAGGATAAGCGTCCTGTTCACGTTCTACTTTTGCCCCATTTATTTTTAATTCATTTTCAAACGCATTGAGATTTTCTTCATTTAAATCATAAACCTCTTCCACCTTAATATTTTCAAATCCTGCATCTTCAAAATGTTTAATTAAATTACTTGCGTCTAAATAGCGAATTTCTTTTAAGGTTAATGGTAATTTCATTTTTTTCATCGAATGATATGCAATCACAACTAGTGCATCTTCACTAAAGACATCATTCTCTTTAAAGCTATCATATTGATTAATACTAATGGACTCTACCCTTCCATGTTTATCTTTACTTTGGCTATTTAAATCCCCTAATTCTTTAAACGCAATATTATGAAACCCTACTTCCTTTAAGTGTGCTTCTACATCACGATAGTCATTATTAATAAACTCATCCGCAGCCTTCGTAACCGTCAACTTAGGTTGACATCCCATTAAAGTAATCGATAAAGTTAAAATTAACATCATATGTAATAATTTCATTGATTCCCACCCCTTACTTTTATTTTATGTACGTATTATAGCATTATCTTTTTGATGAAATTCTTACAAATCACATAATATCAATCATACAAAAAAAGAAGTCTTACGACTTCTCATTCTATTTCCATTACTTCTAAATATTGAACTGGTACCTCTTTGGTTAGCCATACTTTATTTTTCGATAAGTAAAACAAGTAACCATCTTGAACCATTTGTTTGGCATCAATCATATAGACAATGACTTTACCATGCCGTTTCCCCACCGCTTTCGCTGTAGCTACATCACTTGATAAATGCACATATAAACGTGATTGTGGTAATAAGCCTTGGTGGTGAATCGATGCTTGAAAACGGGTCGCACTACCATGATATAACACATCAGGTGGACATGTTGGTTCTAGTTCTACATCAACATCAATAGAATGACCTTGATTGGCTCTGATTTTACTACCATCTTCATTAAAGGAATAGCGTTGTTTCTGATCAGTTGCGACAATGGTTTGTAAGTCCTCTAAAGTAAATGGTTGACCTTGATTGATACCTTCGACTAAATCAATTACACTCACCCATCCATGTTCATCCATCTTTAAATTTAATACTTCAGGATGGCGTCTTAATAATAATGAAATAAATTTACTTACTTTTGTCATATCATCGTCACCTCCTTTATATAAAGAATCACTTATATTTTTAATATCTTCGTATCTTGATATAAATAAGCTTCTAAATCATTTGCTTTTACTTTAATTCCTTCATAAAATAGTGAATCTTCATCAAAACTTTGACGTTCCTCTTGTTGGGCATGCGGTGTAAAAACACATGGTACAATTCCGATTCCTTTGATCAATTCACATTGAGCTTGGAAACTATCACTATAACCATATTCACATAATACATTCGCACCAGCACTAATTCCTACGATTACTTTTGACTTTGATAATTGTTTTAATAAAGCTTCTAATTCCCATTTAGCAAACGCTTCTAAAAGTGTCATCGTATTTCCGGCACCTAAATAAATCACATCAACTTCTAAAAACATTTGATGTACTTCGGCTTTTGATAGCTTTGTATGCCATAAACGAAGATTTGTAGGTTGTGCCCCAAGCTTACGAAAATATTGTTTCAAACGTTTTCCATAGCCTTGATCATCATTCATCGCCGCTGGAATAATTAAAACCTTCGGCTGTGCTTTTTGGGTCAAAGAGAGTGCTTTTTGATCAAAAGGTAAGGTTTCTTCTTTCTCAAAGTTACCTCCCCCAATTAAAATAATTGCTTCACTCATTGTAGCATGCTACTTTCTTGTAAGGATTGAATCGCTGAACGCATTAATTCTTCAGATTGTACCAAGGCTAAGCGAACATAACCTTCTCCAGCTTTTCCAAAGGCCGAACCACTAGTGACAAGAATTCCTGTTTGTTTTAATAATTCCATTGCGAATTCATCACTAGTTGCATATCCTTCGGGTATTTTTGCCCATAAAAACATCGTTGCTGCGCAAGGTTTTATTGGCCATCCTGCCTTGGCAAAACCACTTACTAATAAATCACGACGTTTTTGATATGTCTTTCTTGTGTCTTCGACAATTTGTTGATCCCCTGATAAAGCTTCAATCGCAGCTTTTTGAATTGGCACAAACATCCCATAGTCAATATTTGATTTTAAAGTACGAAGTACACCAACCATCTCTTCGTTTCCAACACAAATTCCGACACGTGCTCCTGCCATTCCATAGCTCTTCGAAAAAGAATTAAATTCAATTCCTACATCCTTTGCTCCTTCATAATATAAGAAGCTTCTTCCTTCTTGTCCATCAAACACTAAGTTCGAATAAGCATTATCACTTACTATCATAATGTCATATTGTTTTGCAAAGGTAATTGCTTGTTCATAAAAGGCATCTGTCGCAATCGCACCAGTAGGATTATTTGGATAAGATAAAATCATAAATTTGGCTTTTTGCGCGATGTCTTCTGGAATTTGATCAAATTGAATTAAATAATCATATTCCTCCAACATTTCCATCTCATAAATTTCAGCTCCTGCCATTTTTGGTCCTGCCGCAAATACCGGATAGCTAGGACTAGGAATTAACACAATATCTCCTGGATCACATAAAGCTAACGCAATATGTGCTAGTCCTTCTTGGGAACCTTGTAAAGCTAAAACTTCACTATTGACATCTAATTCTACTTCATAGCGATTGAAATAATAATCACAAACTGCTTGTTTAAATTCGGGTAAATCATGAATTGCATACATATATGATTTGGGTTGCCTTGCACTTTCAATTAAGACGTTAATAATCGCTTGACTAGGCGCAATATCAGGAGAACCAATCGTAAAATCATAAACTGGTAATCCTAATACTTCACGTTTTTGACGTTCTTCATTTAAAGTTGAAAAGACTGATTTTTTTAAATATTCCATTCGTTTTGAGAAACGCATTAGTTTGCCCCCTTTAAATATTTATTCATCCATCCTGTTAATTCTTCTAATCGTTTAATACGACGAGGAATCGCTCCAGAACGACTTAAATCATGGTTTTCATGTTTAAAGATAACCATTTTGGTATCTACCTTTTGCATTGCTAATGCAGAATACATTTGTAATCCTTCGGATAATGGACAACGATAGTCTTCATCAGAATGAATCACTAGCGTTGGTGTTGTTACATTTCTTGCATATTTTAATGGTGAATGATTCCAAAGTTTCTCATAATTGTCCCAAGGATTTCCACCACATTGATCATCGCCAAATACTTCTCCAATATCACTTGTGTTATAAAAACTAATCCAATTCGCAATACTTCTTTGTGTAGCTGCAGCTGCAAAGCGGTTTGTATGACCAATCACCCAGTTTGTCATAAATCCACCATAGCTTCCTCCACATACACCCATACGTGTTTCATCAATTTGTGGATATGTTTTCAATACATGATCTGTAAATGTCATTAAATCACTATAATCAATCGTTCCATATTTCCCACGAATATCCGCAAATTCATTTCCACGTCCATCGCTTCCTCGTGGATTTGTATAGAAGACAAAGTATCCCTGGTTCGCAAATACTTGCATTTCATGATAATAAACATTTCCATATACTGTTTTTGGTCCACCATGAATTTCTAATACTGCAGGATATTTTTTGTTTGGATCAAAGTTCACTGGTTTTAATACCCAACCTTGGAAGGTAATACCATCATTTTCAAAATCACAACGTTCTACTTCAATTACATTTTTACTTGCCAAATAAGCTTCATTCCAAGTTGTTAATGGATTCACTTCATTTGTATCTAAATTTAAAGAATAAACTTCTTGTAATCCATTCGCAGCCAACAAGATAAAATAAATTTGTTTCCCTACTACGACAAATCCATCTACACTACCATCTGTTTGATAAACACATTTTATTTCTTTATTTGGATATAATGCATAAATAGATGCATGTTCATCTTGTGTTCCCACAAAGTAAATCACATCATCACATACTTGCATCGTTTGTGAACCACCGAAACGACAATCACTACCTACAGAAGATCCAATTCCCATATCTGAAGTTGCATACAACACAACCTTTTCTCCATCGTATAAGTAGAATTGTGCATTTTCATTGATTCCATAATGTAAACATTCACTACCTAATAACACTAATCCATAACTTGTTAAAAATAAGTTATAAATGGAAAGTTTATCCCATAAAAGTGTATTTGATTGCGATATCACATCATAAACATATAGATTTGATGTTAATTCATGTTTTTTATCAATCACTGTACTAGCATAATAAATTTTATGATGTTCTTTATCTAAACTAATACTTTCAACAGATTCATTCACATCACTAATTTTTGTTAATTCATTTGTTGTTACATCATAAAAGAATAATACGCTTCGTTGCCCATCCACATATCCTGCACCATTAAAGTAAAATGGAATTTCTTCTAATACTTCTACGTCTTCTTTTAATTTTTTACGTTGTAATCTTTTATCATTCACATCACCCTCAAAATCATCTTTGTAACATTGACAAATAACAACATATTTATTTTCATCAAAGCATTCCATACGAGTTACAACATATGGAAGTTCAAATGCTTTGATGGAAGCACCACCATTTATCGGTAAACGATAAAAGCTGGTGAAGGTTTCTTTTTCTTTTCTTTTTTGTTCTGCTTCAGAAGCATCTATATATAAAATAGAATCTTCTTCTAATAAATAGAAAGATGCTTTTCCATGGTTTGTATATGGAACATTATTTACATGTAAATTATGTTCATATGTATTTGTTTCTTCATTACAAGTATGTTTTACATAAGCAAAAGTTCCATCTTCTTTTGCTTTGATACCTGATAAAAATTTCATTTTTAAAAAATCTTTAATTTCAATGTTTGATTTCATTTAAAACACCATCCTTATCTTATAATTATAATCATTTTCATTTTAAAATGCTAGTATTTAAAACCACACTGATAAACGCCTCTACCAGTGTGGTTTTATTCATTTATTACATTTTAAACAATTCAACAATATCGTCTTTACTCATGGATGATATATTACCATCATTATTCTCTACAAACATATCTGCAAGATCTTTTTTCTTTTCTTGTAAGGCTATAATTTTCTCTTCAATACTATCTTTCATTACAAGTTTATATACTTGTACATTTTTCTTTTGTCCAATACGATGGGCTCTATCGGTAGCTTGATTTTGAACCGAAATATTCCACCAAGGATCAAAATGAATTACTATTTCAGCATTGGTAAGATTTAATCCCGTTCCCCCTGCTTTCAAAGAAATTAAGAATACACTAAATTCATTATTTTGAAATGCTTCTACTAATTCTCTACGTTTTTCTTTATTGGTTGAACCACTTAACATTCCATAAGAAATTCCATTTAATTCTAACTCTTTCGCAATATAATCTAGTGATTGCTTGAAAGTAGAAAATAATAAAACTTGTTGTTTGTTTTGACTTGCATTATCAATAATATCAATAGCAGACTTTAATTTAGAAGATACATTAATAATATTTTCATATACCATTCTTGGCTCACAGCACAATTGTCTTAATCTCATTAACAAAGCTAAGATTTGGACTTTATTAATATTTTCCATATGTAAAAGAGATTGTAATTCTTCATTAGCTTGTGCTAAGGATGCATAATAAAGTTTACTTTCTTCTTCATTAAATGGAATAAATCGAGTTTTTTCAATCTTATCTGGTAATTCTGTTAATACATCTTTTTTCGTTCTTCTCAAGATAAACGGTGAAACCATTTGTCGTAATTTTTTAACTTTTTCTTCATCATTTGATTTTACAATATCGTTTTCAAAATAGGATTTAAAATAATGATAATTATACAAATAATCTGGCATTAAGAAATCGAAAATAGACCATAATTCTGCTAGCGTATTTTCTATTGGTGTTCCACTTAAAGCAATTCGATGTTCTGAATTTAATTTCTTTACAGTTTGTGCATTTTTGGTATTTTGATTTTTAATATATTGTGCCTCATCTAATATGACATAATTAAATTGTTTATTTTCATATACATCATAATCTCTTTTAATATAATCATATGAAGTTACAAGTAAGTCATACTCTTGATATTGCATCATAATTTGATTACGTTCTTCTTTACTTCCAGTCACACATTTTACCTTAAATGTATTTGAAAACTTATGTACCTCATCTTCCCAATTATAAATAAGCGATGCAGGACAAATCACAAGAGAAGGTTTGCCTTTCGCTAAAGAATCTAACATTGCAATCACTTGAAGGGTTTTTCCTAATCCCATATCATCTGCCAAAATACCATTAAAGCCATATTTATATAAAGTTAAAAGCCAATTTACACCTTCTTTTTGATAATTTCTTAAGATATGATGATATTTATCATTTACAAAAATATCATTTGTATTTGATTGATAAAATGAATCAATTGTCTTTTTAAATGTTTCACTGCGATTGATTTTAATATAATTCATATCACTATTATCCATCGCAAACATTTTATTTTTAGAAATATCAAATTTCCCTTTTTTGATATCTTTTACATCTACATGATATTGCGAAATAAATTGATCTAGCTCTTCTATTTCAGGAGTATTTAAAAAGATTAAATCTCCATTTTTTAAGCGATAATATTTTTTCTTCTTGCGATATTGACTTAAAATATTACCTATTTCTTCTTTCGGAATTTGTTCACTTTCTAAATCTACACTTAATAAATCGTTACTAATACGAACCCCTGCACTAATCATATATTTTTGGGTTTTCCCTAATCTTTTTAATGCATCAGAAATAAAAATTTGTCCATAATCCTTTAAAAAATTTAATCCTTCTAAAATAAACATAATACTCTTTTCTTGATTAATATCAAAACGAGCATAATGTTGGTTATAATCAATATAATCAGCACATGAAGCAAAATACTCCTCCACAACATCTTGTTTAAAGGTTGTGATGATTTGTTTATTAAAACCTAAAATACGATCATGATCTTCATTTACATAATACAATTGAAAAATAATATTAGAATCATCATCGATATCCCCATATATTTGAATATCTGTATATGACGTTTCTACTATATCCATTGGAAGATTTATATCAATATAATCCATCAATGGTGATAACACATATTTATAAAAGCTATAATAATCTTTATGACTCAAATAAATCGGTTCGTGCAGAAGTGTATGAATTAAATTTCTTAACTTACCTTCATCATCACTTAAATAACGATTAAAAATAAAAGGCTTTTGAATGTTATAAATATATTTATTTGATACAAAGTACTCATTTTCATTTATCAATGAAATTTTATAAGAATATTTTCCTTTTTGAATATCAATTGGAATTCGTTTCAATAATTCATTAAATTCAACTTTTTGTACATTTACCTTACGATAATAATCAAAAATAAGATCTAAGTTACTTTCATCAATTTGAATAGAGCGCGACAAATGAGAATCATATCCATAATAAAAATCTTTTCTTGATTGTTGATTATAAATGTCATCTAATTTTTTTAATAAATAGATAAGCTCTTTACTTTCATCATCAAACACCGATACTGAATGTACAAAGCCAAAATTCTTACCATATTGATAATATTCATGTTGCTCAATACGATTCAAAAAATCATGGATATTTTTTATTACGTATTTTTTTTCAGCTGTTCCTACCTTAAAGTCCAAATCTAAATCTTCAGAATTCACACGAAAGATTGACTCAATACTATAGGTTTTATCAGAAATAATGGTTTTCATCTTATTATTATAATACGCTTTTGATTGATGTATTAATTTTTGACTATATGATGAATATTCATGAATTTTATCTTGAACTTTTCTTTCTAATTTGGATAATCTTTGTTGTTTCAAATGTTCTACCTGATTTGTTTGGTAAATATATGGATAAGATTTAATCTCACTATTCATTAACATGCATAATGAACATGCTAAATGCTCACACTTATAATCACTTTTACAATTACAAGTATATTGAATAACATCACCATTTTTATCAATATCAAATTGTACTAGATAGCTTCCTACTATATTTCTTATTTCACAAGTTACATGATATAAATCAATAGTTTTCTGACTTATACTAAAATAATTAATATTATTTTGTTGATAATATAAATATCCTAAATTTAATATTAAAGGATTTTTAATTATTTCGTCAATATTCAAATATTTCCACATAACGATCAAATCCTTTCTTTTTCAAATAGCTTTCTAAATATTCAAAAATAGTTGTATCATATTCAACACAATCTTCAAGTCGTAAAATAATTTCCAACAACTCTTCATCAGAAGGATTTGTACCTTCTATCGTTTGTAAATGTTCTTCTATAGAAGATAAATATAACGCGTTTCTTACGATAAGTTCCTTTCTTAAATATTCAAGATATAAATATCGATACATTTTAACATCATGTCTTTTTAGAAGTGTTTCATAATGAACTAATTCTTCTTTATTTTCTATCACTAAATTTAATACATAATCATATTCATCTATTTTATTTAATATCTTTATCTTTTGATCGTTACTCATCTTATCTACTAATGTATCAAGAAATTGATATTTTTCTTCATTCCATACCTCACCACACAACTCTTTATATCTATTAATAAAATGAACATCTTCATGATGTGAGGTGTTTACAAAATATTGTAGAAGAAATTGTAAATAGCCTTCTTTATTTTTGGTTGCATATTCTATTTTTTCTTTTAGCTTTAACATTGAACTTATCTTAGGTACTTCTAAGTTCTGTTCTTTCATTATCGCTAAAGCCTCATCTGTTTTTTCTTCCATTAGTAATTGGCTTACTTGTAAAAGACGATAACTATTTAAATTAGCATATTTTGATAATTTATTTAAAACTTCGTAAATATCTCCATCTTCAATAAATTCATATAAATAATACATAAGTTGTATCACATGATCTTCTTTTAAATTGTATGAACTTAATAAAGAGACAATATAATTCATTATACTTTTACAGTCATACTTTCTTAAGAACCATATCATCATATTAATATATGAAAGATGTTTTTCTGCTAATATCGCTTTCTTACAATTATCGATAAAATGATCACAATATTTATTATTTTCTTTCCATTTAGATAAATTTTTGAGAATCTCGTTTAATAATTTATTCTTTTCTGACTCATCTATATCTAAGGATAAAACATTATCGATTAGTTCAAAAACTTCGTCAACACGCTCACCCTGATAGGTTTTAATGATTCCAATCCTATATAATTGGCTTTGAATATCTCTTTTTAAAAAATCTGCTATCCTAAAATCAGAATAACCTCGTGCTTTATATAACTTTAATTGACGTGCCAATGGGTTATCACTCATTTGTGAAGATTGTCTTAACTTCATTTCTTGAATATAAATATATAAAGCTGCTTCATGCTTACAAGCTCGACCGATCATAGCATAAGGACAATCACAATCCATATAGATAACTTCATCATCGTCATAATCTCTGTAAACAATCGTAACATCATAATCAAAAGTACCGCTGACAGTACCGAAATATGTATTGTCTTCGCATTTCACATTATTTACAAGTTGTTCGGTATAATATTCATAACCACGTTGATAAATAGATTTACTGAACGGGCTTCTATTCATATAACCATTTCCTTTCCACATATCTACTTTTAATTCTTTATACCTTCATTTAAAATATCATATAATTTAATATTTAATGATGTCAACAATATTTTTAAAACATTTGTTTTTATTGCGATGAACTTCTTAATTTAACACTCTTGTTTCTCATCTCAAAAAAAGCTACAATATACAAGTGTCTTTTTTCGGAGGTGCTTATGACATATAAATCAAGATTTTTCTTATTTTTTGTTGCAATGGTTTTATTTAATTTATCGGCAAACTTTGCACACCCTGTTACCCCTACCATCATTCAAGATTTACAGTTAAATGATTATATGTTTGGAGTTGCGTTAGCGATGATGCAACTAGCCAATTTTATCATGTCGCCATTTTGGGGAAAAATCAACTCGATGATTTCTTCGAAATTATCACTACTCATTGGTTGTGTGGGATATGGAATTGCCCAAATCTGGTTTGCCTTTGCGACAAGTGAATTATCCATCATAGGTGCTCGTTTGTTTGCGGGAGCCTTTGTCGGAGCCATCTTTGTAAGTTTTCTAACTTATGTCGTTAATGTGGCAAAGATTGAGGACCAACCAAAGTATTTAACCTATAGCGCAACCATCAATGCGGTCGCAAGTGCATTTGGATATTTAATTGGTGGAGTCATTGGTGAATTTAGTATCAAAGGAACCTTCTTATTTCAAGCTTTTATCTTAATTGTAACTGGAATCATGTTTTATGTGGTATGTGAAAGTGATAAACAATCGCAAGAACTTGTCTTCAATAAACAATTATTAAAAGATGTAAATCCGTTAAAAGCCTTTATGGATGGTAAAACCTTTATGACCCTTGCCTTTGTGTCTTTATTTGCCATTAATATTTTAATTAACTTTGGAAATACTGGTTTTGATCAAGCCTTTAATTATTATTTAAAAGATCAATTACATCTAACCTCTTCCTTTAATGGTATGATTAAGGCTGCCGTTGGATTTGTCTCATTTATTGCCAATACCACATTATGTATTTGGATTATGAACAAAACCAAAGTAGAACGTTCTTTAACGATTGTGATTTTAGTGAGTTCTCTTGCTACCATAGCAACCTTTATCTTCCCTCAAATCGCAATTTTCATCGCCTTTAGTGTGATTGTCTATGCTGGATATTCAATTTGTCTTCCGATCTTACAAAATATGGTGGCAGTTCTTGCCAATGCCAAAGAAAAAAACTTAGTTATGGGATTTTATAATGCAACGAAATCATTAGGTTCGATTATTGGTTCTTTAACCGCTGGATTTATTTATTCTATACATGCTAAATTACCATTCGTAATTACTGCTATTGTCTATGCAATTGCCTTTATCATTGCCTTCACATATTATCGACAAACCAACAAAAAATGCAGCTAATGCTGCATTTTTTAATAGATGACAAATGGTAAAATGTTTTTCACATGCGCAATAAAGATTCCATAGTTGGTCATCGGTACTAATGCTTTTTTGGCTGCCTCAACACGAGACATCACATAAGCTTTATTAAACATACATGCTCCACAATGAATAATTAAGTCATATTTGGATAAATCTTGTGGGAAATCTTTTCCTGATACATGTTCAATGGTAATTTCTGGTCCAAAGCGTTTCTTCAACATCATCGGAATTTTTACTTTACCAATATCTTCAGATAATGGGGCATGGGTACATGCTTCCGCAATTAATACTTTACTATCTTTACTTAAGTGATCAATCATTTTGGCGCTTTCCGCAAAGTATTCAATATCCCCTTTAAAACGAGCTAATAATACCGAAAAGCTAGTAAGCTTACTATTTTGTGGTTTATTGGCATACACAATATCAAACACTTGTGAATCACAAATGATTAAATCAGGTTCTTTTGTTAAATATTTTAAAGCAGAAGCCATTTCTTCCACAGTAGCACTTACCACTACACAATGATGATCTAATAAATCACGAATCGTTTGAACCTGTGGTAAAATTAATCTTCCCGCCGGGGCTTGAATGTCTTGTGGCATAATTAATAAGACTAAATCATCTTTTTTCACAAAATCAGAAACAATTGTCGCATCATTTTGACTTTGTGGTTTTAAAGAAATAAGTTGTTGTCTTAAAACATCGCCATCAAAAGCTTCTATCAAATTCATTTTTAATAATGGTACATTTTTAGTTTCAAATGTTTTTTCTAAGGTTGAACTCATTGATTCACCTTTTTCATTATATAAAACTAAAGTAGGTACATTTTTATCTTGAAGATAAGTGAGCCATCTTAATTCTTCACTAATTTGTTGACTAGAAAGCACCAGGATTGCGATGTCACATTCATCCACAACTTTACGGCTTTTGATTTGGCGCATACTACCTAGTTCACCATCTTCATCAAATCCAGCAGTATCAATAAACACAACCGGTCCTAATCCATGATATTCCATCGCCTTACGTACAGGGTCAGCTGTAGTTCCGGCAATACTAGATACCATTGAATAATCTTGGTTTAAAATACGATTAAACAAAGTCGATTTTCCACTGTTGGTTTTCCCAAAAATTCCAATATGCAAACGTTGTGCACTTGGTGTTTCATTTAAACTCATAAAAACTCCTAGAAACGGAAGTCACGGCTTCCATCATCAATTGCTTTTAAGTATTTGATACAAGTTTCTCTTGCCTTTGGATTTGGAATGTTATCTGTTTCTTTTTCAATCATTGCTTTCCCAAGCTCTTTACATGCTGGTGAAGCATAGTCATCTAAGTATTCATTTAATGTTAATAAGGCATTTGGGTGACAACAGTTGGCAATTTGTCCACTTTTTAATAGTGACATAAAACGATCCCCTGTTCTTCCTTCACGATAACATGCAGTACAGAAGCTTGGAAGGTATCCTAGTTCTAATAACCATTGGACAATTTCATCTAAGGTACGACGATCTGATGTGTCAAATTGCGCAGAATTTTCTTCTGGTAATTCTTCTTCTACATATCCTCCTACTGAAGTACGACTTCCTCCTGAAATTTGCGAAATACCTAAGTCTAATACTTTTTCACGTGTTTTTTTACTTTCACGAGTTGAAATAATCATACCAGTATATGGTACCGCAATACGTAATACAGCGACAATTTTCATAAAGATTTCATCGCTAATAGCATTTGTAAAGTCATCTGGGTTAATATCATCAGCTGGACAAATACGTGGTACAGAAATAGTGTGAGGTCCACATCCATAAGCTGCTTCTAAGTGTTCTGCATGCATTAATAATCCAACGAAGTCGTATTTGTATAGGTTTAATCCAAATAATACTCCACATCCTACGTCATCAATTCCACCTTCCATGGCACGATCCATAGCTTCTGTATGGTAAGCATAGTTTGATTTTGGTCCAGTTGGGTGTAATGCTTCATAGTTTTCTTTGTGATATGTTTCCTGGAATAAAATATATGTACCAATTCCTGCTTCTTTTAATTTACGGTAGTTTTCTACTGTAGTCGCAGCGATGTTTACATTGACACGACGAATTGCACCATTTTTATGTTGAATCGAATAAATTGTTTTAATACTTTCTAGTACATATTCAAGAGGACAGTTCACTGGGTCTTCTCCTGTTTCTAGAGCTAAACGTTTGTGACCCATATCTTGTAGGGCAATTACTTCCGCTTTAATTTCTTCTTGTGTTAATTTTTTACGACAGATTGTTTTATTTTTGTAGTGGTATGGACAATATACACAACCATTTACACAATAGTTTGATAAGTATAATGGCGCAAACATTACAATTCGATTTCCATAAAATTTTTCTTTAATTTTTTTCGCTAATGCGAACATACGTTCATTTTCTTCTTCAATGTCACATTCTAATAATAACGCAGCTTCACGGTGTGTT
>JAXJYR010000123.1:0-3428 GCA_036306885.1 Longicatena sp. | reverse complement strand
GATGGAATCGTTGATTGAACACTATTGTGAGTTTTTTATAGAAAATAAAGATATGATTAAAAAACGCTTACTATTATTATGTCTTATATTTTCATTGATAATATCAGCTGTTATGTTTGTGCTTCTAATCCACATTGGAATTATTGTCTTTCAATTTATTTCATGTATGATTATTTTATTTTACGCAATGAAAAATCGTATGATTAAAAACTTTTTACAACGTCAAGAGGAAGCATTAAAACCATATGTTAATGAAGATGTTTGGAATCATCTAAATCAATAATATGCAATAAAAGGCTCGAAAGAGCCTTTTATTGCATATTACGCGTATTGACAATGGCATCAAAGGTTTGCGCACCAATCACACCATCAATGGTTAAATCATATAAATATTGAAACTGTTGAACTGCCATCGTAGTCCGAGGACCATAAATGCCGTCAACAGGAATAGGACGTAGACAAGGATTTTTTGTCGCAATTTCATTTAAATACATTTGCATTTGATAAACACCTAAAGATTGATTACCTTGAGAAAAATAATAGCTATCGACAGCAGCAGGGACATTTGAGATAATTTTTAATTCTCTTAGTTCATCGACAATGCTTGCCCAAGTACTTGTGTCAATTGTCCCAGTAATGGGTAAGCCTTTATATTGTTGCCACTCTTTTGTCGCTTGTTGGGTTCGAGGTCCAAAAACACCATCTTGAAGATTACGAGTTTGAATCAAGCCACGATCTTGAAACATATTTAAATATGCTTGCATTTTATTAATTCCTAGTCCAATATCATTTAATTCGTAATATAGTTTCACCATTTCATAACCACCTTTCACTTTAGTTTATGTTTTAAAGTAAAAGATGACATTAAAACTTAGTTCTTAACATATAAGTGTATGGGTGATATCATGTACAACATTTTAAAAATCATGTTAATTGCGATATTATTAAATTATCCATGTGATTATAGTAAATTACAAATTACATATGAAGGAAGTAAACCCTTAACTCATTTAATGAAAGCAGAAGATAAAATACTGTTAAAAAAAGCAGGGAACCAATATTATGCAGCTTTTTTACAAATGGGAACTTATGATGTGTATAGTAATGATAAAGTAATCACTACATTTCATATTAATCAATATCATTTAACTCATGATTTAAGATTTAGTATCAAAGAACCACCATTGCCACAACTAAAAAAAGAGCAACCTTTTACTGTGATGTATTTTATCTTATTTGCGATAGTCTTTTTCTTTTTATTAGCGTATATTTGGTTAAAGTTGTTTCCTGAAGATGAAATACAATGGTATAATGATGATGGTGAAGAACAATGAAAAAAACACTATTATGGTTAAGCGCAATAGCAGGTGTCGGTGCATGCTATTATTTAAAAAAAGAAAATAACAAAATAGAGGATGAATGTTTTATCTATCGTCATGAGTTCATTCCTCCATCTTTTGATGGGACTAGAATCATTCATTTATCGGATATTCATGAAATTGAATTGGGTAAAAATCATCAAAAGCTTTTAGAACGAATTGATTTATTTCAACCTGAATATATTATGATCAGTGGCGATGTTATAGATGGTCGAAGAAAAAAACATCGCCATGCGTCGATGAAATGTTTGATGCAAGAATTATGTAAACGTGCAACGGTATTTTATGTAAATGGTAATCATGAATTTGAAAATCCTTTTTATCCTGAATTATGTCAAATCATGCAAAATGCAGGAGTCATCATTTTAGAAAATGATCAAATTGAAATTGAAAAAGAAAATGCATCGATTATGCTTTCTGGAGTAATGGATACAAATAAGTTTATCAATCAAGATGACTTTGAGGAAACCTTACATTCATTAAAGCCACAAAATGAATTTACCATTTTATTATCACATCGCCCTGAACAATTTGAGGCTTATGTCAAAGCAGGGTATCATTTGGTTTTTAGTGGGCATGCCCATGGTGGACAAATTCAGTTTGCACATCGTAAAGGCCTTTTTGCCCCTGGACAAGGTTTATTTCCGAAATATTGCGATGGAATGTATCGACAAAAAGATACAACAATGCTTGTGAGTAGAGGATTAGGAGATTCAAAATTTCCATTTCGTATTCATAGTAGTAGACACATTATCGAGGTTATTTTAAAAAGTCAGTAATACCATTTCGTAATTACTAAAGTCACGTGAAAATAAAGGCTCTCCTATAGACAATATGGCTTAAATTATGCTATAATCGTCATGATAAAGAGGTCCTTTTTAGTAACCTCATTGGTTCATATGGTAATATATGATATGAGATAATAAGGCCCTTTTTTATACAAAGGACCTTTTATTTTAGGTATGAAGACTGGAGGAATTGTTGATGAACGCAAACAGCTTACTAAGAATTAGTGATTTAAGTAAAGAGACAATTTTTGATATTCTTCATGACGCATTGGCTTTTTCATGTTCACAAAAAGATTGGCGTTTTCCAAAACCAACTTTGGTTGCCAATCTTTTTTTTGAACCTAGTACGAGAACACACTTCTCGTTTGCTTCTGCTCAACATCAATTAGGAGCACGTGTAGAAAACTTCAGTGCGCAAGGAAGTAGTATTGAAAAAGGTGAAACATTATATGATACTGTAAAAACATTTGAGGCAATTGGTTATGATGCAGTTGTAATTCGTCATAGTAAAGATGAATACTTTGAAGAATTAAAATCTGTTAATATTCCAATTTTAAATGCAGGAGATGGATGTGGAAACCACCCAACACAATGTTTATTAGATTTATTAACGATTTATCAAGAATTTGGTAAATTTGAAGGAATTAAAATTTCGGTAATTGGAGATGTAAAACACTCACGTGTGGCCAAATCAATTAAAGAAGCAATGGATATCCTAGGTGGAGAAGTTCGTTTCTCAGGGCCAGATGGATATGTAGAACATGATGAATTCTATTTACCAATTGATGAAGCAGTAAAATGGGGAGATGCCGTAATGATGCTTCGTATTCAACACGAACGTCATGGAAGTGCAATGCAAATGAGTAAAGAAGAATATTTAGAAAAATTCGGACTTACAAAAGAGCGTGCTGCAATGATGCAACCACATGCAATTATTATGCACCCTGCACCAGTCAATCGTGGCGTTGAAATTGATAGTGATTTAGTTGAAGCACCACAATCACGTATCTTTAAACAAATGTCAAATGGAGTTTTAGTGCGTAAAGCTGTAACACGTAGAGCATTAGGATATAAACCATTTGATCAGGAGGAAGCATAATGAAAGTAATTAAAAATGCAACCATTCTTTGGGAAAACTTATATTTTAAAAAAGGTAATTTATTATTTGATGAAAATGGGATTCAAGCTTTAAGTGATGAATTTAATGAAGCTGAAATGGATGAAGTCATCGATGGAGAAGGGTATTTATTATTACCAGGAT
>JAXJYR010000122.1:0-4165 GCA_036306885.1 Longicatena sp. | reverse complement strand
TGGATATGAATATATTGAAATTTATAATAACGCTGACACAAAAATCAATTTAAAAGATTACCAACTTTGTTACAATTATCCAGATACTGGAGTTATCGCAAAATGGTGGGAAACCGATTCTGATTTTTATTTAGAAAGTGGCGAAACACTTGTCTTTTGGGTATTAAATGGTGCCAATAATGATTTAACAAAAGCTGATTTTAATCAATTTTATGGTACTTCTCTTAGTGATGAACAAATCATTACGGTTGAATCAGGTGGATTAGCAAATGGAAGCTATCGTGGAGTAAGCATTTATACGAATGTTGGAGATGTAGTAGATGCTGTATACTACAATCCAGATGCAGATCAAACTGAAAAAAATCTATCTATTACTTATCAAAGTCAATTTGATAATGGATTCAAATCGGTGATGACAGATAATATGGCTTTTCCTACTCCAGGATTCATTACTGAAAATGAAACAGCGCAATATACTGCAAAAGTAACTGTTCCAACCAGTGTACCACGTATTGTGGATCGTAGTGATGCTGAGTTTTCAAACGATACACCAGCACTGAATTATAAGGTGGAAGTAGAAAGTGATGAAACTACCATCAAAACAGTAAAACTTTATAAGAAGTATATTGGAGAAGAACAATTTGAATGTGTAAAATTACAAACTACTGAAGCTAACATCTTTTCAAAATCAAATAACAACATTGATCTTTTAAATAAAAAAGGATTTACTTATTATTTTGAAGCATCAGATGGATGGAATACAGTAAGAACAGAAGAAAAAACAATCTTAAATACAGATGCATCAAATAGTACATCATTTAATGTGAAAGAAGGAACTGTTTTAACAGACACACAACAAATTATTACTTATGGAAATCAACTCTTTATTGATGGTGTTGATGTAACAAGTAATAGCATTCCTTCTATTAATGGATATGGAAAATTAGCTTTTGAAGCTACAGACACTGATGTCTTCTTTAAAAACGCAGTAGCCGTTGGAGAGCATGTTATTGGTGTTTTTAACGAAGGTACCTATAGTAATGTCGTAGATTATGTCTATGATATCGATGCAAGTATGTTTGACCTAGATACAATGACAATTACAGTTGAATTTCATGCAGGAAATAAAGCCAATCCTTTAGAACATAATATTGAAAATAATGATGACTTTGTCATTCGCAATATTCGTTTAGTTCTGCCAAATGGAAGAACTTTAACACCAGAATCTTATCAAGCGAAAAAGGGATTAGGTGCCGTTGAACACGCTAATATGGATGATGTAGAAAAAATGGATTTAAATATTCCTACACAATCAACTAATATTTCAATGGGAGATGGTACATCAAAATATGAAATTGTATATGCCAACTTTAAATTAGGAACTTCAGATTTTGAGGCAATTCGATATATGTGGGATACAACCCAAGCAGCAGATGGTACACATAGTTTAGCCAACGAAACAACAACTATTTCATTATTGGTAGATAATACAGCACCTGAAATTACAACCAATATTGAAGATCAGGCTGTATACAAAAAAGAAACAATTCGTGTTAACGCAACAGATGAATTAAGTTCTGAAGTTGATACAACAGTTACCTTAGATGGAAAAATGATTGAGGTTCCTTATGAATTCCGTGCTCTTGATATGAAACCAGGAGAACATGAATTAGCGATTGTAGCAAAAGATAATGTGGGAAATCAGGCAACGAAAAAAATAAATTTTATTACAAAAAAAGAATCAGCAGATATCATTGGTGATCCATCTCCAGCTAATGGAACAAATGTTACAACTTCGCCTGTCCTTTCGGTTGTGGCAAAAGATGAAAGTAATGATGATATGGTTGTTACATTTAAAGATGGTGCTCGTTATCAATTAGGTGATAGTAATATCACTAGTTCAAAAGGAATTAGTAGTCAAAATGGTTCGATGAAAGATGTGTTTACGACAGCTTCTGGAAATGGTTTTCCTTATGAATGTTTTGATGTAGCACTAGGTGATGATGTAACGAGTGATTCAGTGATAAATGTAAAATGGACTGGAATAGCTAATAACCAAAAGACATATCTATATGTTTACAATACCAAAACTGATGAATGGGATCAATTGACTTCTCAACAAAATATTCATGATGATGAGATGACTTTAACTGCGGAAGTTTGTGTGGAAAATCATTTAGTTGATCAATCTTTAAAAATTCTTGTCCAAAATGGGGAAGGTTATACTCCACCTCAATATGTATCACAGCCAACAAATGTAATGCGTATGCGTACAAATGTATTAGATGGTACTACACCTACTTATAATGTGGATGATACTCCAAGAGAAGAATATGATTTTACATTTGCGGTTGAAAGTGATACACAGTACTATAATGAAGATTATGATGGAAATAAAGATCAAAACGTCGATGGTAAATATCAACATCAATTAAATATTCACAATTGGTTACTTGCGAATCGCCAAAGAATGAACATTCAATACTTATTCCATAATGGAGATATCATTGATGATGAAGATAATATTCGTGAGTGGGAGCAAGCGGATGCAGCTTACCAGTTATTAGATAATGCATCTTTACCTTATGGAATTCTAGCTGGAAACCATGATGTAGGTCATTTAAGTGGAACTTACGATAATTACACAACTTATTTTGGAGAAGAACGTTATGTTTCTAATCCTTGGTATGGTGGAAGCTACCAATCCAATAAAGGTCACTATGATTTAATCACAGTTGGTGGTATCGACTTTATCATGATTTATATGGGATGGGGTATTGGCGATGATGAAATTAATTGGATGAATGATGTATTAGCTAAATATCCAGAACGTAAAGCAATTCTAAATTTCCATGAATTTTTGTTAGCAAGTGGTGGTTTAGGAGAAGAGCCTCAACGTGTTTATGATGAAGTTATTGCGGTAAATGAAAATGTATGTATGGTATTATCTGGACACTACCATAATGCTAAGACGCGAGTTGACACCTTTACAAATAAAGATGGATCAACTAGAAAGGTACATAGTATGCTATTTGACTACCAAGGTCTAACCGAAGGTGGTTCAGGTTATTTCCGTTTAATGCATTTTGATTTAGAAGGTCAACGCATGATTGTTCGTACTTATACACCATCTTATGGTGGTATAGAATTATCTAATTATGGAGATTACGATGCTAAAAAATCCGATGTTGTCAATGAAGGAAATGCATTTGTAATTGATGGTGCAAGTATTAATGATCCTGAACATTTCACTATATCATTTGCCGAATTAGGAATTACACCACGTAATAAAACACTAGAAACAACAAACTTAGATGTAAATGTATATAACCAATCAGTGATTGGAACGCTAAACTCTGTGAAGAGTGGTGAAGAAGCATCTTATGTATGGGATGCAGCTGAAAATGGAAAACATGGTTGGTATGCAGAAGTTACTGATAAACATGGTGGTTTAACAAGAACAAATGTCTCTTATGTAAATGTAGAAAAACAAACAGTGCCAGAATTAACTGCTCCAACTCAAGTGAAAAATGTAAGTGTAAAGCAAGATAGCTATAAAGCAGTCACATTAACTTGGGATGTAGTTGAAGGTGCAACTTCTTATGATGTATATAAAAAAGGATATAAAGAAAATTCAGTGTTTGGTTTAGAAACAAATGTAGAAACAAATAGTGTAAAAATATCTGGATTAATGACAGGTAAAACATATACTTTCTATGTTGTTGCAAAAAATGAAGCTGGAGTTTCTGAAAACTCAGCAACCGTATCTATTACGACAAAATTGAGTGGAGAAATAACCTTAGACATTAAACAAGTGTCAACATCGAAATTTAAATTAAGTTGGAATCCAATTGATGGTGCTACTCGATATATCATTTATCGTAAACGCAATAATGATTCATACCAAAAAGTCATTACATTAGGAGCGCAAAAATTAGAATACGTAACAGCAGAGCTACCAAATGGAAATTACAGTTTTATTGTAAAAGCTGGACGATACGATTCAACAAATCGTGTGATAAGTGAATCATCTAATGCGGTAAAAGGAGCAGTAGAAGCAGTTAAACCAGTAGTGACGTTAAAGGTTGGAACCGAACAAGTAAAAGTGATTTGGGAAAAAATGGAAGGTGTAACCCACTACGAGGTATACCGTGCTACAACAGGT
>JAXJYR010000121.1:0-2113 GCA_036306885.1 Longicatena sp. | reverse complement strand
TTCCTGTACGATATCCTTTTTTGGCATGAATATCCATATAATAATAGGCAGTTCCATCATCAATCGTAATATACATTGGGCCTTGTTGGACAATTCCATTTTCATCGCAATGAATATAAAAGCTATCACTATTGAAATCTAATGTACCAATATTACGCCAATTTCCTTTATATAAAATTCCACTGCTGGTAAAGAAATAAAGCTTGCCATCCATTTCATAAAACTGACTCGTCAAAACACTACCATCACCGTTAAAAAAGCGTTCATAAGTAGTATTTGGAACTTGAATCAAACCACTTTGAGAAACACCATTTTCATCAAAGTAAAAATATTGCTTCTGTCCATTTATCGTGGTGTTTAAATATCCCGTTGCGACAAAACCTGTTTCTGTAAAATAATAAACCTGATCTTCTAAGGTCACAACCTGTTGCGAAAAGCCACGCCCATCTTCTCTAAAATAATATTTTTTTCCTTCCATGGTTATCCAACCATTACAAAAGGAAGTATAGTCCTCTTGAAAATAGTACAAGTCATCATCTACAAATTTAATCCCTTTTAAAGCTTTACCGCTACTAGAGGAAAAACCATAATAGAAACCATTTATCTCTTGAATACCACTACGAAAGCCTTTTTCCGCATGAATATCCATATAATACAAATGGGTTGAACCATCTCTTGTGATAGAAACTAATCCTTGTTGGACAACTCCTTTTTCATTACAGTGAATATAAAAACTATCTCCCTTTAAATCTAAGGTTCCAATATTACGCCAATTACTTTTACAGACAATACCATCATTCATCAGAAAATACAATTGATTATCTACAGTGACAAAATCATTACGTACAATCGTACCATCACCATTAAAATAACGGGTACTATTTGAATTGGGTATCGTAAATAACCCTTTTTGCGATGAACCCTTTTCATCAAAATAGAAATAATGTTTTTTAGAATTGATTTCAATATTTAAATAACCAACTACTACCTTACCATCCTGATCAAAATAATAATGATTACCTGCGATTTCTACCAATTGATTATGATAAAGACTTCCATCGGCTTTGATAAAATAACGTCCTTCACTTGTTTCTATCCAATCATTAAAAATAGCATGTCCTTCTTCATCAAAATAATATTGTTTACCATCAATCATATGAAATCCTACCAAATACCCTTTTTCAGAGCTTAGACTCATATAATAAAGCTGATCATGATAAGTAATAAACCCTTCTTGAATATGACCATTTTTATCACAGTAAACTTTATATACTGCCCTTTTTTTAATGTGTGATGCATCATACATTTTATTTTTTACAACATATCCCTGAGAATTAAATACATATAATTTATCACCATGCTTAAAAAAGCGATTACGTGCATAGTTACCATTCCCATACAAAAAGATTTCATTTCCATCTTGGGTAAAAAAAGCCCGTACACTCGCTCCCATCGAGTTAAAAAAATAACGTTTTTGATTAATTTCATGATATCCTCTTAAACGTTGTCCCTCATTAGAAAAACCGAAATATTGAACCCCTAAATAATGAATTCCTTTTAAGGCTGCCCCATCTTTACCAAAATAATAATAATTTTGATTTGCCTTTTTCCAGGTAGAAGTAATTGCACTACCGTCTGCTTTAAAGTAGTAATAATCATCTTCAATTTGTACAAATTGATTACGATATAGGGTTCCATCATCTTGATATCCATAAATTTTCCCATTTTCTTCTTTTATCATACTTGCCTTTATGGAAGTAGATAACATTAGAAACGATAAATTAATCATCAAAATAAATAGATACTTTTTCATTTCTACATCCCCTTTCATCTTATATATACGATATCATTTTAAATCATTTCAATTTTTCTTTTAGTTTATCATATTTTTTCCTCTAATCAAAAAAAGATGACACATCTTTCGACATGTCATCTCATCAACATTATTTCGCTGTAGCGTATTTTACTGTTGAGTATGGAGTGTAAACATTATATTTAATGTCATCTCCTGATTTGTATAGTTTGTAACCACGTACTTTGAAGAAGTATTTTTTACCACTACTTAAAGATTTAGCATTGTAGCTTAGTTCTTTAGTTGTAGTAAGTTTAGTGT
>JAXJYR010000120.1:0-1432 GCA_036306885.1 Longicatena sp. | reverse complement strand
GGTATAATGGACAGCTAGCTAACCTAGTTTATGGAGCAAGTGATATGTTTTTAATGCCATCTTTATATGAACCATGTGGCTTATCACAGTTAATTTCACTTCGCTATGGAACGATTCCAATTGTTCGTGAAACAGGTGGACTAAATGATACTGTTCAGGCATACAATGAATTTACAGGCGAAGGAAATGGATTTACTTTTACAAATTATAATGCTCATGACATGCTGCACACCATAAGACGTGCTTTACATTATTATCACCAAAAAGATATAAGACAAGATTTAATGCTAGCTGGAATGAAGGGAGACTACTCTTGGGAACAGTCCGCTCATCGTTATGTTGACTTATATCAATCGATTGCCTAATATTTGATAAAAAAGCATAAAAGTGTTAATTTCGCTTTTATGCTTTTTATTATTGATTGATAACTTGAGTTATTTAGTGAAAACTAAAAAAATGTTATTATTCAATATTCAAATCGATAAAAATAGAAAAAGATTTAAAAATTAGTGATGAAGGATCGAAAGATAAAAGCTTAATCGCTTATCATTTTTATTATAGATTATGGTAAAATAGCATATATATGAAATGTCGAATGATACTATGTAAAGGTGATAATATGTCAGTAGATAAAAATAAAATTGAAACAGCAGTGAAGATGATTCTAGAAGCCATTGGAGAGAATCCTGAACGTGAAGGAATCATTGACACCCCAGCACGTGTAGCAAAAATGTATGAAGAAGTATTTTCAGGATTACATGAAGATCCATCAAAACATTTACAAGTTTACTTTAGTGAAGAGTATGATCAATATGTATTAGTACAAGATATTGTTTTTCATTCTATGTGTGAACATCATTTATTACCGTTCTTTGGGAAAGTTCATGTTGCTTATTATCCTGAAAATAATGAAGTAGTTGGACTAAGCAAGATTGCACGTGTGACAGATGTGATTTCACGTCGCCCACAACTTCAAGAACGTATGGGAAAACAAATTGGTGATACCATTGCCAATGCGATTAAATCAAAAGGAGTCATGGTTGTGATTGAGGCAGAGCATATGTGTATGGTGATGCGTGGGATTAAAAAGCCTGGTGCCGTGACAAAAACGATTTATAGTACAGGAATTTTTAAGGATGATTTAGCAATGAGACAAGAAGTTTTAAGTTTAATTAAAGGATAGGAGGGATTTTAATGCGTTATTTAAGTGCAGGTGAATCACATGGTCCGCAATTAAGCGCTATTATTGAAGGTGTTCCTGCTGGTCTTCCTTTAACGGCAGAAATGATTAATGAAGAATTAAAAATTCGCCAACAAGGTTATGGTCGTGGGGATCGTATGAAAATTGAAACGGATCAAGTACAAATTACAAGTGGAGTTCGTCATGGAATGACGCTTGGATCACCAATTACACTTGTTATTAAAAATAAGG
>JAXJYR010000119.1:0-4145 GCA_036306885.1 Longicatena sp. | reverse complement strand
TTTGTAGTATGCGCTCCTTCAGTTACAAAATAAAAGAATTTAGTTAAAAAATCAAGGCATTTTCATTTCTATGTGTGCCTTGTAGAAAGGAATGTGAGGTTAAAATGAAGATTGTGCCTTTATTTGTATATTATATTCTTTCTCACATAGAAGGCATAGCACTATATGTCAAATGGTTGATAAGAAATAAAAGTAATATATTTAAAGAGACGTTTAAGGGAAAATATTCAATATTATAGATTTAACAATAAATTATTAGATTTATAATTATTGTTTAATGGTTTAGAGAAAAAATGAAAAGAAAATCAATTATCTATATTTGATTTTTAACGTTTAGAACCGATGGTAATAATATCATCGGTTTTTTTGATAGAAGAATGAAAGAGGTATCAACAAAAAGGTAAATATATGGTAAACTAAGAAAGAGAAATGGAGGATTTACTTATGGGAAAACTATGTAAAATGCTTTTAGCGTTAACAATGGCTGTCTCTATGTTTTCATTACCTGCGAAAGCATCGACAACAAACTTAGCGCTAAACAAAACAGTGACTGCTTCCGACTATGAAGTAGCATCAACATCACCTTCAAAAGCAGTTGATGGTGACTATTCATCTCGTTGGGGAACAAATCAAAATGCTCTTCAAAATGAGTGGATTGAGATTGATTTAGGTTCTGCGAAAACAGTACGTCAAATTAAAGTATTCTTTGAACGTGCAACGGCAGAACAAAACATTACAAGCTTCAAAGTTGAATTATACAACAATGGAAGCTATACAAAAGTGTATCAAAAAGATACACGTGCAGCACAAGAAGAAAATATTCTTCTTGATCAAGACTACACTGCAAGTAAAGTAAAATTAACTGTCTTAAATGGTGATGGTGGAACAATGGGTTGGGTAAACGTTGGAATCAATGAAATTGAAGTTTACGACGAAAACCAAGCTAGTGTTGTTTCTGCTGCCAATGTTGCGAACACAATTACTGGTGGAGTAATTGATACTGGTACGTATCAATTAGAAGTAGCAAATCTTCCAGAAGGATTCACTGCCAAAATTGTTGCGAGTGATTTTGAAGAAATCGTAAACAAAGCAGGAAAAATTGCAAATGTGTTAGAAGATAAAGAAGTCAAAATTGTTTGGGAAGTATCAAATGCTGATGGAAGCGATGTTGCTAGAACAAATGAATTAACTTACACAATCAAAAGTTCTTACAAAGTGAAAGATGGGGCAAATGAAAAACCAGATGTTATTCCTGAAATCAGTGAATGGAATGGTTCTACTGGATTTGTAGCATTTGAAAACATTACATCAATTACATGTAGTGAATCTGCATTACAACCAGTTGTTGAGGAATTTGTGAATGACTACAAAGCAATGACAAACAAACCAATGGAATTGGTGGCAGTTGGTGGAGATATTCAAATGGACTTTGATTCTAGCTTTGTATCTAATTATGGTGAAGAAGGTTATGGAATGAATATTGCAGAAGATGGTGTTTTCATTCAATCTGGTACTGTAACTGGTATTATGTATGCACTTCAAACACTTCTTCAAATGACACAATTATATGACGAAGGATATCCATGTGGAACAATGCGTGACTACCCTCGTTTTGAAGTTCGTGGTTTATTATTAGACGTTGCACGTAAACCAATTTCAATGGATATGATTGAAATGATCGGACGTACAATGCGTTACTACAAAATGAATGACTACCAAATTCACTTATCTGACAACTACATTTTCTTAGAAAACTATGGAAAAGGTGCAAATGAAATGGAAGCATTCAAAGCATATGATGCATTCCGTCTAGAATGTGATGTAACAAATGATAAAGGAGAATCTCCAACAGCAACAGATTACTTCTTTACAAAAGAAGATTTCCGTAACTATATTCAAAAAGAACGTGCATTAGGTATGAACATTATTCCAGAAATTGATATGCCTGCGCATGCAAACTCATTTACAAAAATTTGGCCAGAATTAATGGTACAAGGAATGGTTTCTTCATTAAACAGTAACCGTCCATTAATTGACCACTTCGATGTAAGTAAACCAGAAACAATTGCGAAAATTAAAGAAATTTTCGATGACTATACCAAAGGAACAAATCCTACATTTGATAGTGAAACAGTTGTACATATTGGAGCTGATGAGTTCTTAGCAAACTATACTGCATACCGTCAATTCGTTAACGAAGTAGTTCCTTACATTAAAGAAACTAACACAGTTCGTATGTGGGGTGGATTAACTTGGATTAACGATGGAAAAACAGAAATTGTAAAAGAAGCAATTGAAGATGTACAAATGAACCTATGGAGCTGTGACTGGGCAAGTGGTATTCAAATGTACAACATGGGATATGAATTAATCAACACAATTGATGACTATGGTTATATGGTACCAAATGGTAATGGTGGACGTTCTAATGCATATGGAGACTACTTAAATGTAGAACGTATCTTCAACACATTTGAACCAAACCGTATCCGTAACCAAGGTGGAGGATATGCATATATTCCTGCAGGTGATGATCAAATGTTAGGTTCTGCTTATGCAATTTGGTCTGACAACATTGACAAAAACGCAAGTGGATTAGATGAAAGTGACTACTTCCACCGTTTCTTCGATGCGCTTCCATTCTATGCAGAGAAAAACTGGGCAACTACAGGTAAAGAAAAAGGAACTGCCGAAAACCTACAAGCACTTACAAATGTAATTGGAGTGGGACCAGTGAACCCTTACTACCAAGTAGATGAAAAAGATTACTTCACACTAGACTTTGCAGAAACTGAAACTGGAAACGTTGTTTTAGATGAAGCTACTGACTATGTAGAAACAACAGTAGAACGTGCTGGTTGGGGTAACATGTTAAGCTTTGATCTTACTTTAACTGCTGAAAGCAATGGTAAAGTATTATTTGAAAGTGATGCCGCATATGGAACACACGATATTCGTATTAACGAAAATGGTAAACTAGGATTTACACGTGAATTATTCGATTACGAGTTCAACTATGTTGTACCAGTAAATGAAAAAGTTAACATTGCAATTGTAAGTTCACAAGAAAAAACAGACTTATATGTAAATGGTGTCTTTGTAGCAACAGCTATTGGAAGCTACACTCACAACGATATCTTAAAGAAAACAAACATTAACAATGCAAGTTTTGCGATTGCAACACAACGTATTGGATCAAAAACAAACGCAGCAAGTGCTATTATTGACAATGTAGTATTAAGTGATGCCGAAGCTGTCATTAACCCATTCAAAAAAGAAAACTGGACTGGGGAAGCTGATACTGAAACTATTTATACTGCAACAGAAGGAGAATTCAAATTTGCCTTTGACAAAAACTTAGGAACAATTTGGCACTCTAACTGGCAAGGTGCATCTGATAAATTAACTGGTTCAAATACATTTACAGGAGAAATTGATTTAGGTGCAGTATACAACATTAAAGGATTCACAATGACTCCACGTCAAGATGGAAATTTAAGTGGTGTTGTAACAAAAGCTGATTTATATGTAAAAGAAAATGTAGATGATGCATGGGTAAAAGTAGCTGACAATGTAACATTTGCAGCTACAGCTGATGTAAAAACAATGAATTTTGATTCACAAAATGTACGTTACATTAAATTTGTTGCAAAACAATCTAACGATGGTTGGGTTGCGGTAGCAGAATTTGATTTAATTAAAGGTGATGAAGAAATTGTAAAACCAGAAGTTGACAAATCAGGATTATTAAGCGCAATCGAACCTGCTGAACAAGTATTTGCAAGAGAAAACGAATATACAGCAGAAAGCTTTGCGGTATTTAAAGCAGCATATGAAGCAGCATTAGCAGTTTACAACGATGCAAATGCAACACAAGCAGATGTAGATGCAGCGAAAAAAGCTTTAGTAAGCGCAGAAAAAGGATTAATCGTAAAACCAATCCCAACTGTACCTGCAAAAGTTGAAAACGTTGTAGCAAAAGACACTAACTACAAAACAATCACCTTAACTTGGGATGCATCGGAAGGAGCTACTGCTTACGATGTATACCGTAAAGCATACGACTCTGAAGAATTCAAACTTTACAAAACAGTAGCAGACACTACATTAGCAGTAAGTGGTGGAATGACTGGTAAAGAATACGC
>JAXJYR010000118.1:0-1737 GCA_036306885.1 Longicatena sp. | reverse complement strand
TGTATCATTAGGTATTAAATACTGTTTAAACAATCCTGATTGTACGATTGTGATTCCTGGTATGGGGAATGTAGAAGAGGTTATTCAAAATGCAAGTGAATCAAACTTTGCACCATTAAGTGAAGAAGAATTAGCAGAATGTGAAACTATCCGTGAACAATTAGGTCAAGAATTTTGTCGTCGATGTGGATATTGTCAACCATGTCCACAAGGGGTGCCAATTCCAAGTAGTTTCTTATTTGCGAACTATGCTCGTAAATATGGATTAGCGGATTGGGCTAAATCACGTTATAACGCAATGCCGAAAAAAGCCAGTGATTGTGTAGAGTGTGGATTATGTGAAACAAGATGTCCATATAATCTTCCAATTCGTAGTATGTTGAAGAAAGTAGTTACAGACATGGAATAATAAAAAATAGTTTACTTACAATTATGTAGGTAAACTATTTTTAGTTGTTATGCAATTTTTAAAGAATATTCTTCTAAGTTAATGATTTCATCAACGAAATCTTCATAGAACCATGGATCATGGCTTACTAGGATTACGGTTTGAGAATATGCTTGTAAAGCACGTTTTAATTCTTCTTTGGCATCTTGATCAAGATGGTTGGTTGGCTCATCGAGAACTAATACATTATATTCTTTATTCATTAAGGCACAAAGACGTACCTTTGCTTGTTCCCCACCTGATAATACGCACATTGCTGATTCAATGTGGTCACTTGTTAAAGCACATTTCGCTAAAGCAGCACGAACTTCTTTGTTTTCATATTGGGGGAAACGATCCCAAATATATTGTAGGGCAGTTTCATTACCATAATTTTCTTCTTGTTGATAGAAACCGATGTTACTAAAAGAATCTACCTCAACATTACCACTATATGGTTTGGTAATTCCTAATAGGGTTTTAAGAAGGGTTGATTTCCCAATTCCGTTGACTCCTTTGATTGCGACTTTTTTATTACGTTCTAAGGAAATCTTCATTGGTTTACATAATGGTTCATCATATCCAATGACTAAATCTTCGGCTTCAAAAATGAATTTACTACTTGTACGACTTGTCTTGAATTCAAATTCAGGCTTTAATTTTGTTTTTGGTTTTTCAATCATTACCATTTTATCTAATTTCTTTTGGCGTGAGTGAGCCATATTTCTAGTCGCTACACGTGCTTTATTGCGGGCGATGAAGTCTTCTAAATCTTCAATTTCTTTTTGTTGTTTACGATATGCAGCTTCTTGTTGCATTTTTTTCATTTCATATTGTTCCATGAAGTAGTTATAATCACCAGCATATCTTGTTAAATGACCTTGTTCCACATGATAAATTAAGTTTACTACTTTATTTAAGAACGGAATATCATGACTTACTAAAATAAAAGCATTTTCATAATTCATTAAGAAGTTTTCTAACCAACGAATATGGTTTTCATCTAGATAGTTTGTAGGTTCATCTAGTACTAAAATCATTGGGTTTTCTAATAATAATTTACACAATAAGACTTTAGAACGTTGTCCTCCTGAAAGCATACTCACGTCTTTATCTAAACCAATGTCCATTAATCCCAAACCTTGAGCAATTTCATTGATTTTAGTATCGATATCATAAAAACCGCTACTATCTAAAATAGTTTGAATTTCACCAACGTTTTCCATTAATTCATTCATGCGTTCTTCGCTACAATCGCACATTTCATTGTAGTTGTCCATCATTTCTTTTTCTAAATCAAATAAATGATG
>JAXJYR010000117.1:0-6539 GCA_036306885.1 Longicatena sp. | reverse complement strand
CTTTCTTATCTTACTTCATTATTACCATAAACGTTAAAAAACACCTCAAACGAGGTGTTTTTGTTATTTCAGCTTATTTTTGATTCCATTTCGCATATAAATGTACTTTATCATTATGTACACTTGTAGTTTTTGAAAGTGTAGCTTCGTTTTTATATACTGCTTTTTTATAACCTTTTAATTGTTTTCCATTTTCAAACCATTTCTTAGTTGTCCCATTAGTATATAACCATTTCCCATCACTTTCACGTTTCACATACCAACCAGCGAAAGAGTATCCACTGCGTTTAAAGGTATTCGCTTTCGTTACATTACGCTCACCAAATGTAGCATAGGAATTTGACATTTTTCCTGTTCCACCATTGGCATGATATTTAATCGTAAATTTATTAGCTTTCCATTGTGTATAAAATTTATATGTATCATTAAAATCTACTAGATTATATACTTCTTCATTTAAACTTGAAGATAAATGAAGACAATTAAATTTATATTTCGTAGAATCAGATGCGTTTTTTCCACTTGTAATCCATTTTACAGTTGGTTGTTGTGAACCTGAAGATTTATACATCCATTTTCCATCACTTTCGCGTTTTAAAGTAAAGCCATTAAAACGATAACCTGTTTTAACTGGTGATTCTCGTTCATAGTTTTTCATAATATATGGTTTCACACCACCACGGATCATTTTAATGGTTTTAGAAATACTCTTTTCTTTTAACCACTTTCCTTCATTTAAGTTTAATGTATATTTTAATGTTTCTAATTCATAATTTGATGGTGAATCTTTTGTAAATTCAAATGTAAAATCAGTTGGAACCGATGCAAAAGCTTTTATCATAATATAATATGTACCTTTACCTAAATAAACCTGTACCTCTTGATTACTTTCATTAACACCTAGATCATACAGTTTATCACCAATTTTCTTTGGATCTTCTGAAACATCTTGACCAACCTTATTGTAATCAATAATATTTGTTCCGATAATTAATCTTGTATTATTAACATCTTTCAATACAGGCTTATAGGTTAACACAATTGGTGAAGTAACCTTTAATTCTCTACAAATATTTTGTCCATAATACAAAGGTTTCACTTCAACTGTTTCCTTACCAAATATTAATTCTCTTCCATCATTAGTAAACTCATCATTTACTGGTGCTGCTGAGATTGTTGAAAGAAATGAACTTCCATTATAAGTTATAAAAGAACATAACATTAAAACACTAAACATCACACATAATAATTTTTTCATAATTAACTCCTTTTTATTTTTCATATAAATTTAATACTGTCTTTAAAAACTTTGTATACTCATCTTTTACTTCTACTGGTTGTAATATTTCGATATGCGTTCCCATGGATAGTAACCACCCAAAAAACGGTTTACTAATAGAAACTTTAACATTAATTTGAAAATGATGCTCATCAACTGGAATAAAAGTTACGTTTTCTCCAAACTTATCAACGATGATATTTGCGATTTTTTCACCACATTTTAAAACGACATTGACATCTTCTCCATCAAACATTCCAAACATTTTTGATTTAAGCTTTAGTTTATATTTATCGAAATAGTCTTTCCCATTACGTTTACTATCCGCAATTATTTTCGCATCGATGATATGTTCGACAAGAAAGTGTTTGATACCTGAAATATCATCATCATACGCTAACATATAATATTGATTATTATCCATCACAAAACACCATGGACTTACCTTATATGTTTTACTATTACGTTTTTTCACATAGTTTTTCTTTGCATCCCAAATTCCATATTGAAACGATACCATATGATTCAAACTAATCGCTCTATGTATTGTATCAATTGAATAATAAACATATTTACTATTGGTTTTTTCTGAACCTAATAAAGTATGATTACTTAACTCTTTTGCCTCACTATAACACGTTAGATTTTCAAGCTTATTGATTAAAATATTTGATTTATTTTCTGGGATAAAGATTGCCGTTTTTACAGCATCAATTAAAAGCTTTATTTCTGCTAATTCAAAATCTCTTACTCCTAAGTACCAACCTTTATTACCTTCTACTTTAATAATATCTAATCCAAACTCCGTTAAGATTTCAATATCATCATAGATACTTCTTCTTGATGCCTCTATTCCACGATGTTCTAGCTTACGAATGATATCAGATGCTGTAACTGGTTGGTTTTCATTCGTTTCTTTCATAAATATTTCTAACACATATAATAATTTGAGTTTAAAATTTTTGTTATTCATAAAATCACCTAATTCCTTCTTCTCTATACAACATCGAATCATTCATTTTTATTTATGATTCTTCTAAAAATGAAATATCATTACTCAAATGTGAAAATACTAATTCTGAGTAATCAATCAACTGGCAGTTTTTAATAGCGCTCAAATGATGAACTCTATTACTTTCTGTATATTTAAATGTAATTCCATCTGTCGAGTAATTAATAAAGTCAACCATTGGATCTTCACATAATGTGAATAAATCAGCTAGCTTAGAAATAAATACTCTGATTTTTTTACTACCTTCCATATCATCCACAAACACAAATGCTACTGCAGGAATCAGTCCAAATGTTTCTGAAGTATCTTGTAGTTTGTCAATATTTCCTTGTGAAAAACCAAAGCTTTTACTTTCTGAAGATGGAAAGTTTCTTCCTTTGACAGAAATTGCGAACCGCATTCCATTTGTCTTACGTTGTGCCGCAATTAAATCTGCACCTACATGATCAATTAAAGCTACAGACATATTCTTCATTTGTCCCATAATATACATGACTAAATCTTCCGCAAAATCACCAAATTGTTTGGCCCATCTATCATCTTTTTCTTTTATCATTACTATTCACTCCTATCATACATCCTAATTTCATTTGATTTTATATTTACTTGAATATGATAAATTACTTAGTGCTACAAAATCACTTTATCAAAAAACTTTTATTAAGATAATGAATCAGGTGAATCGATCATACTTGTTCATAGAATCGCCTCCTAATCTCTTCATAATCAACTACAGGAACGTTAGCTTCCTTTGACATTTTTTATTATAAAGAGTACCTTGTACCTTTGTACGTACAACAAAATTATTTTTTATAGAATAAAAACGATTCTATCAAATATCTAATATAAATAATATTATGACATAATACATTAAATAAATGAATGATAAAACGAAAAAAGAACTACTCTTTCAAATAGTTCTTTATTAGAATATCCAACATAACTTGCTCAAGCTCTGACACTATTAAACATATATAAATATTTTCATTTAGCTTTATAAGTTTCTATAAAAGTTCTTATGTTATTCAATGTATTATCATTCAAAACACATTTATTATTTTGATTAAAATAACTGTATAGTGCATTTATCATATTCATTCGCTCTTTTAAAATACACAACCCTTTACACAAAAAGATCCCTAGTGGTAAAGCAGTGATTAATAAAATGATTACTATTTCCGGATTACAGTAAATCAAATACAAACTTGAAATGATCAATAATAATATTAAGAATGCTAATATGAATATATATATTTTAGTATGCTTCTGTACCATCTTCGTAATATCTACAAAATCATTTTTAGATGTATCTATCACAAAATCAAGTTTGTGTCCATCTTCATATATTTCGACATCAGATAAACTGTCCTTTTTAGCATCATAAACTATTATTGAATCACCTTCAGGACATACATACATATTTCTTCGATAAAAGTACAGTGGTCCGTTTATACCTGTATTTTCTATAAATTTCACGCCTTCAGTACCTTTGATTCGTAATAGGAAATCAAGTAATGGATCAAAAAAAACTTTATAAACATTAAATATTTCATTAAAAAATACATTTTCATTCATATAAATATGAATAACTTCCATATTTGATAAAATTAATGATTCTCCTCTCTTCAAAATAAAACCATTAACACATAAATGTGAATCACTTTCATTCTGAACTAATATCTGTTTTGAAATCATAACTTTTTCCTTTCTTCGTATAAATCATAACCTGACTATATTAACATTTTTACAATGCGGATTCATATCGTATATAAACATAATAAACAATTACAAATCTTTAGCTACTCTATATTTAGAATAGCTAAAGATTATTAAGTATTATTAAAAACATGCAAGGTTCTAACTAGTCGAACTATATTTTGTTTAAAAAAGATTAAACTTAACAATAATTCCATTTAGTCTTCCATCGTAAAAATAATTATCAATAACTCCAGCAACAAAATTAACTACACTTGACAAAACATCTAAGTTTTTTAAATTTTATTTGCTAATTTTGACACTGCACTTCCAATCAAAATCATGCTATCATTCGTGAAACGCAAGGTTATTTATCATCTAAAGTAAAACATATTTTATCTTATTTACCTTAAGCTAGTGTTCTAGCTTTTTTTTATTTCACTATTTTCTCATAATCCCAAGAAAAATCCAATCTTCTTAAAATACTTTCAGCTTTACTAACGAAGTCTCCTTCCGCACCGAAGGAAAAGAACGTATTTTTTCCACCCGCTGAAATTAATTCAACACGTTGCTCATCTTGATATTCAGTGATTAAAATCGTTAATGCTGCATAACTATCATTACGTACATAATATTTTTCATATACAAGCATTAAAATTTTCACATCACTGAGTTCTTTTAATTCTCTTCCAACACATTCTGCAGCTAATTGATAATTTAATTCTGATTCAATTTTTGAAAGTTGATACTTTTTTATTGATTTCATTTTAACTAGTTTACTAGCCATAGCCTAACCTCCTTCAATATTGCTTCTCCTAATTGTTTCATTCCTTCTACATCAGGATGAAATCCATCCATAGATGCATAATAAGGACATGAGGTTGTAATATCTATATATTTGATTTGTTTACTGTAGGCACAATCTTCTAAGATATTTTGAAACATTTTTAGTGATACACCATCGCCATTGACAGCAGGAATCAAATAACCATCTATTGTCCCTAATACCGGCGATATAACGGCAATTTTACTATTTGGATATGTTTCCTTTAATTTTTCAAATAAGTACATACAAGCCTCTTGAAAGCATGTATGCCAAGGTTGATTTGGTGCATATTGATGTTTGATACATGTTTCATTTAACCAATCGTTAATTCCCATATATACCAAAATAACATCTGGGTGTTCATCATTGTAATGTAGTTTTGCATAGCGTTGAGGACTAATTGCATCTGGATAAAAATCAAAGCCTTCACTTAAAGCACTGATACAGCTTCCACTATAAGAATGATTTCGTAATAGTTCTGCCTGTAAGCCATCGATGACAATCCCCCACCATGTATCATGATAAGAAGTTAGATTCGCATATTTATTCGTTAAACCAGTATAATACACATTACAGTCATTACTATGACAACCTTCAAAGGTTGAAATAGAATCTCCTAATATTGAAATTTTCATAAGTTCTCCTTTTCGAAGATATTTTCTTCAAAATCAATAATGATTTCGTTATCATAAAGATTTAAGATAGAAAGTTTGGGATATGCACATGGATATTCTCCATCAAAGAAACCTTCTTTTAATGCTTCTACAATCGAGTGTAGATACATAAAATGATAATTTACATTTTCTGTGTTATCTTCCATCGCTGATGCGAAATATAAAAATTCATAAATAGCGACAAATAGTTCAGATATTTCTTTGGGTACAAGAGTTTCTTTATGATAGGTTCTTAAAATCACATAAGTATCTTTTAATAATTCTTGTAGTTCATCTTGGGGAATGGGTTCTAAACCAAGAATAACACCAACAAGCTCCTTCCATTCATCAATTACATGATTAATATCCATAGTATCACTTCCTTTATGTAACTATTTTAACATAGATATAAAAAAAGAACTACTCTTTCGAATAGTTCTTAATATCAGTCTTGGTTAAGTTCTAATTATTTAGCCATTGCTTGAGAAATAGCAACTGCTACTGCTACAGAAGCACCAACCATTGGGTTGTTACCCATACCGATTAATCCCATCATTTCTACGTGAGCTGGAACTGATGAAGACCCTGCAAATTGAGCATCAGAGTGCATACGTCCCATAGTGTCAGTCATACCGTAAGAAGCTGGACCAGCAGCCATGTTGTCTGGGTGAAGAGTACGTCCAGTACCACCACCAGATGCTACTGAGAAGTATTTTTTACCTTGTTCGATACATTCTTTTTTGTAAGTACCTGCAACTGGGTGTTGGAAACGAGTTGGGTTAGTAGAGTTACCTGTAATAGATACGTCTACACCTTCAAGGTGCATAATTGCAACACCTTCACGTACGTCATCAGCACCGTAGCAGTTTACTTTAGCTCTTTCTCCATCAGAGTAAGATTTGCGGTAAACTTCTTCTACTTTACCTGTAGCGTAGTCGAATTTAGTTTCAACGTGAGTAAATCCGTTGATACGGCTAATAATTTTAGCAGCGTCTTTTCCTAAACCGTTTAGGATAACGCGTAATGGTTCTTTACGAGCTTTGTTAGCGTTACGAGCGATACCGATAGCACCTT
>JAXJYR010000116.1:0-13021 GCA_036306885.1 Longicatena sp. | reverse complement strand
GTTCATATGATTTAATTGCGGAATATGTTACTATTCTAACAGCTCATTAGTAAAAGAAGGAGAATGTATTTTCTCCTTCTTTTACTGAATACATAATAAAAAAAGTTGGTATAAATACCAACTTTTCATAAGCAATTTACGATTAACGGTTGTAGAATTCTACTACTAATAATTCGTTGATTTCGCTGTTTAATTCGCTACGTTCTGGAAGACGAAGGAAAGTTCCTTTTTTAGCTTCTTTGTCAACTTCAACGAATGCAACAGTGTTTAATGTAGCTTCTAAAGCTTCATTGATTGCTTTCATGTTTCTTGATTTTTCTTTAATTTCAATAACTGCTCCTGGTTTTACGCTGTAGCTAGGGATGTCAACTTTGCTTCCGTTCACTAAAATGTGTCCGTGGTTAACTAATTGACGAGCTGCACGACGAGTACGAGCAAATCCTAAACGGTATACAACGTTGTCTAAACGACTTTCAAGCATTGCTAAGAAGTTTTCCCCAGTAACACCTTTCATTTTACTAGCTTTAACGAATGTGTTGTAGAATTGACGTTCATTAACTCCATACATAAAACGAATTTTTTGTTTTTCGTGTAATTGTTGTCCGTAGTTAGTTAATTTTACACGTTTAGTTGGTCCGTGTTGACCAGGTGCATAAGCACGTCTTTGAAGTTCTTCACCTGTTTCTAAGATTGAGAATCCTAGACGACGAGCTGTTTTCCAAACAGGTCCTGTGTTTCTTGCCATGTTTTTTTCCTCCTATTGTTTTATGGCTATAAAACAATAACAGATCGATACAAATTATCAACAAAGGGTGTCTTTACTTACGATATCCTCGCTATTTGCAGCTAAGTTACACGATATCCCGTATTATTATTATACGTTAAAGACGCTAAATTCATTGACTTTGCATGCTGCTATCAATTTTACGCTTCAAAATAATAGCATGTCCATACTTTTTTGTCAATAAAAAAGAGTTTGTTTTTTTATAAAATAGATACAATTTATGGCGATTATATGATACAATTAAAGACAAGTAGAAAGAGGGGTCTATATGGAAAAATTTATCAATTTAGTGAAACAAAATGTTCCTATGGAATCGTGGATATATATTGTAGCTATATTAGCTTTTTTAATTTTATTAGTATTTATCTTTTTAGCTATTCGTAAAAGTAAGGCGAAGAAATTGTTGGATGAAACGGAAGAGTTCTATAATAATTTAAAGGCTGTACCATTGGCATTTAAATTAAATAAAGCCGAGGCATTAGCTCGTGTCAACAAACAAATGAATGAAACGGTTAGTGTTGCACAAAAGAACTTTGACGAAATTAGCGAAGAGATGAAAGAAAGTGCACTTAAATTAGCCAAATGTGATGATATGATTTACTCACATAAAGTGAAACAAGGGGTAAAAGGTTTAAAAGAATTACGTGTTCAATTAGATGCTTTATCGATTCGTGTAAATGAAGTAAGTCGCATTTTAAATGAATTATTAGAACAAGAAAATACCCAACGTGTTGAAATTAATAAGTTGAAGGATCAATTCCGTGGCTTACGTAGTAAAATTGCGAAAAATCGTAATCATTATGTATCATCTGTTGAGTACATCGAAAAGGAAATTGGAAAAATCGAAACAATGTTTTCAACCTTTGAGGATTTCATGTTTGTTGCTGACTTTGCGAAAGCGAAGGAGCAACAAAAGGATATTAAAAATAAAATGCTTGGATTAGATTATTTATGTGATCAGCTTCCATCTTTATATGAGCATGCTAAGGTAGTGTTGCCACATAATATGGAAGAGGTTGGTTATATTCATGCTCAAGCAAAAAATAAAGGAGTATATTTAGACCATTTACAAGTTCATAGTAATTTAGATGCAGTGAGTGAAATGTTGAAAGAAGTCTTAAAACGTTTACGCAATGGTTCTTTGGAATCAGTAAAAGAAGATTTAGAAACATGTGATACACGCATTCAACAACTAGGAGAACAAATTGTAAATGAAGATAAAGCATACAGCGAAATTTATGAGAATATTGAAGGTTTATTTGATGCAATTACATTAATTAATCAAGATGTAGAAGGAATTCACGCATTATATGATCGTGTTTATGAGCGTTTTGGTTTTGAAAACTGGAATGTTCGTTTACAAGAAACCGATGATAAGCTTGTTATCTTAAATGATATGCAACGTGAATTGGCAAAAGCGATGCAGGATGAACAAGTGCCAAGTAGTACACGTTTTGTGGCTTATAAGGAACTACAACAAAGTACATCTTTATTCCAAAATGATGTCGATGATATGAAACAACGTTTACACGATGCATGCAGTGATGAAGAACGTGCTAAAAAACAATTAGTGAAGCTACAATTGGTTTTAAATGAAATTAAAGTGAAGATGAATCGTCATCGCCTTCCAAATGTTTCGGTTCAATTTGAAGATGATTTACGATGTGCATCTTTAAAAGTACGTGAACTTGATAACATGTTAAAAAATAGCCCATTAGATATTAAAAGCTTAAACTTCGAGCTACGTCAAACGATTGATTATGTCTATACTCTATATAATAGTGTTAATAACCTAGTAGGAATGGCTTCGATGGTAGAGAATGCAATTGTGTTTGGAAATCGTTATCGTTCTACTTATAGCGATATTGATTCAGAATTAACTCGTGCTGACTTATGCTTCCGTAATGGCGAATATACGAAGGCTTTAAAAATTGCGATTCAATGTATCGAAAAGATTCACCCAGGGTCTTATGAAAAGCTATTGTTAAACAAAGTATCATTAAAGGAACAAGATATTATATGATTTATTTAGATTATGCAGCAACTACACCACTTCATCCTGAAGTGCTAAAAACGTATACTAAACTATTAGAGAATCACTATGGGAATAGTGATTCTCTGCATGATATTGGTCGAAAAGTAAATAAAGCGATGGAACAAAGTCGTGAATTATGTGCGAAGCTATTAAACGTTCAACCTACTGAACTAATCTTTACTTCTTGTGCATCAGAAGCCAATAATTATGCGATTAAGGGTTATGCCCTTGCCAATCAAAGAAAAGGGAAACATATTATTTCGACTATGATTGAACACTCTAGTGTGAAGCATTCATTAGCACAATTAGAAGAATATTTTGGTTTTGAAGTTACTTATATTGAAGTAGACGAATGTGGTCGCTTCAATATGGAACAATTCAAAAAAGCATTACGTAATGATACAATTTTAGTATCGATGATGTATGTGAATAATGAAACGGGTGGAATTCTTCCAGTTGAAGAAGTAAGTGATTATGTGCATGCACATTCACGTGCGATGATGCATGTGGATTGTGTACAAGCAATGGGGAAAATACCTGTATCATTATCCAAATTTGATTTAGCGACATTCTCTGCCCACAAAATTTATGGTTTAAAAGGGAGTGCAGTGTTATATAAAAGTAAGAACATTGAATTATTACCATTAATTAGTGCAGGACAACAGGAACAAGGGATTAGAGGAGGTACTTCTAATGCACCTGTTAATATTATGTTAGCAAAAACGTTACGTATTGCCTTGGAGGAACAACCAAAGGCATATGAATATGTATTGGCGTTAAATACATATTTACGTCAAGCAATTCAAGAAATGGATGATTTTGTGATTAACTCACCACAAAATGCATCACCATTCATTCTTAACTTTTCGGATTTAAAAATCGGTAGTGAGATTATGTTGAATGCATTAAATAGTGCCGGGTTTGCCGTAAGTGCGCAAAGTACTTGTGCTTCACATTCTAAAGCACATTCTAAAGTATTAGCCGCAATGGGGCTTGGGATGGAACGTGCAACCCATGCTGTTCGTGTGTCATTATCAACACTTACAACTCAAAAAGACATCGAAAGTTTTATTCAAACATTAAAGGAGATTCATAAAGACTATGCAACAAGATAAATTTCAATATGATCATATTCTCGTACGTTTTGGAGAATTGACAACTAAAGGAAAAAACCGTAAGGACTTTATTAAACGTTTATTAACAAATGTTCGTAATGCGTTAAGAGAGCATCCAACTTTAACATATGAACGTACTCACGATCGTATGTATATTATGTTACATGAAGAAGATCATCAAGCAGTATGTGATAAATTAAAAGAAGTATTTGGGATTTCTTCATTTTCATTAGCATTAAAATGTGAAAGTGATATTGAAGTGATTAAAAAGGTTTGTCTACAATTAGCAAATTCTCGTAATGCCGCTACCTTTAAAGTGGCAGCTCGTCGTAGTGATAAACAATTCCCAATGATTTCTGATGAAATCAATCGTGCAGTCGCTACCGAAATTTTGAAAAACACAGAATATAAAGTAAATGTAAGAGAACCAGAATTATTAATTCAAATTGAGGTTCGTCGTGAAGCTACCTACATTATGAGCGACAAACTAAAAGGTAATGGTGGTTATCCAGTTGGTGTTGGTGGAAAAGCCTTAGTCATGTTATCAGGAGGAATTGATTCACCAATTGCATGTTATATGACAATGAAACGTGGAGTAGCAATTGAATGTATTCACTATGCATCTCCTCCATATACTTCAGATGCAGCATTAGAAAAAGTATTACAATTGGCACAAAAGGTAAGTCGTTACCAAGGTCATATTCGTGTGCATTTAGTACCATTTACTGATTTACAATTAGCGATTTACAAAAACTGTGATGAAAGCTATGCAATTACTTTAATGCGTCGTATGATGTATCGTTTAGCACAACGTTTATGTGAAAAACAAAATTGTCAAGCGATTGTGAATGGAGAAAGTATTGGTCAAGTAGCATCACAAACTTTAGAAAGTATGAATGTTATTAACAAAGTATGCGATATTCCTGTGATTCGTCCATTAGCTTGTCTAGATAAAGTGGAAATTATTGATAAAGCAAAACAAATTGATACTTACGATATTAGTATTCAACCATTTGAAGATTGTTGTACGATTTTCACACCAAAAAATCCAGTTACAAAACCAACCTTAAAACGTTGCGAACGTTTAGAAGCACGCTTTGATTTTGAACCATTATTACAAGAATGTATTGATAAAATTGAAGTAGTAGATGTATACCCACATGGATATATTAGAACTTCTAAACAAGAGGAAGAAGAATTAGATTTATTCTAATTATAAAACCAATCAAACATGACATACTATCACTAGAGGTGAGAAAATGTCATGTTTTTTAATTGGTGAAAATACCCATACACACGAAATAGGAGAACAACTGAATCAGATGATGGAACAAGAGTCTAATCGTCAAAAAGAATCCTTTAGTACACGATTAAAACAACCGATTTAAAATGATTGCACCATGATAAAAGTATGATATGATTATCATGGTGATATTTTTATGAAAATACAAAAACTAACAACACAACGTACCTTAGAAATTAAACAAAAGTTTCAGGTTACCCATTTAGCTGCGCAAGTATTAGCATCGAAACAATTAAATGATGAACAAATTTACGATATATTAAAAAAACCACAATTAAGTGATCCTTATTTAGCTTATAATTTAGACCTAGTGATTTCACGTTTACAACAAGCGAAATTACGTCATGAAAAAGTAATGGTATGTGGTGACTATGATTGTGATGGAGTATGTGCTACTGCCATTTTAGTAGATGCCTTAAAACGATATGGAATCCAAGTTGGATTTTATATTCCAGATCGTTTTAAAGAGGGATATGGACTTCATGAACATACTGTTGAAGCAGCGTATCAAAAAGGCTATTCGTTATTGATTACTGTCGATAATGGAGTAAAAGCACATGCCGCCTTACGTAAAGCGAAACAATTAAATTTAGATGTTATCGTAAGTGATCATCACACGATAGAAGAAACAGTTGAATGTAATGTCTTATTACATCCATCCTTAATGGACGATGTATTTTCCACTTTATCAGGAGCGGGGGTTGCCTTATTAATCGCTAGAGCGTTAGTTGGTGACATCAAAGAACATATTGTCCTTGCCTGTGTTGCGGCGATTGGCGATGTTATGTGTGTATTAAAGGAAACAAGAGCAATTATTAAATTAGGGATTCAATATTTGCAAGAAGGGGTATGTGTACCAATTCAATTATTACAAGATAAAAAGGCCATATGGACATCGCAACAAGTTGCCTTTCAAATCGTACCAAAGCTAAATGCGGCAGGACGTTTAGCTGATCGTGCCAATGTTAATAATATTGTTCGTTATTTATTATGTAATGACATGATTTCATTACATAATATGGCAAAACAAATTAATCAAATTAATACTTTACGTAAAGATTTAAGTAATCAAATGGCACAACAAGCACAAAAACTGATTCAACCACAATATCGCTTTCAGCTTCTTATTGATGAAAGTTTTCATGAAGGTTTAAATGGAATTGTCGCAGGAAGGTTAACAGAACAGCTTCAACAACCTGTTTTAGTCGCTAGTGTGCATCAAAATGAATTAAAGGGAAGTATTCGTTCGATTGATGGAGTTGATTTACGTACCTTCTTTCAAGATTGTCCCTTTTTAAAAGCCTATGGAGGTCATGAAAAAGCGGCAGGGATAGCGATTTTATATGAAGATAAACAACGTTTACAAGACTATGTCAATACTAAAATCCAAACGATTGAGATTAAAAATGAGAAAACATATGATGTGATTGAAGGAAATACACGATATTTAACGATATCCGAAATTGAGAGCTTAGATTGTCTAATGCCATTTGGAGAAGGCTTTCAAGAACCGTTATTTTATTTAGAAAAGATGTATGTTAAAGGTCGAAAATTACTTCAAAATATGCATAGTAAATGGAGCTTAGAGGGGGGATTTGAAGCAATGAAGTTTCATTCTCAAGCAGTAAAACAATCCCCAAATATAAACACAATGACTTTTATTGGTACGTTACAAGTATCAGAATTTTTAAATCAAAAGAAAATAAATATTTTAGTAAAAGAAGAATTTCCATGCGAATTATGAAAATATGATACATTTTGTAAAAAATGTGTGTAAAATATGGACGAATTTTGAAATATCTCTTTCATTTTTACAAAAATGAGATTAAAATATAAGAATAATACGAGAGGTGAATAGTATGGATTTAAAAAAATGGATTGCCGATGTTCCAGATTTTCCAACTGCAGGAATTTTATTTAGAGATATTACACCGTTGCTTCAAAACGCTGAAGCATTTGGTGAAGCGATTCAACAAATGAGTGATTATGTAAAAGCAACCAATGCAAATGTGATTGTAGGACCAGAATCACGTGGTTTTATTTTTGGTACACCAGTAGCGAATGCTTTAAAAATTGGTTTTGTTCCAGTACGTAAGCCAGGAAAATTACCACGTAAAACAATTTCTAAAAAATATGATTTAGAATACGGTAGTAATGAATTACATATGCATGAAGATGCGATTAAGCCAGGAGATAAAGTAGTACTTGTCGATGACTTATTAGCAACAGGAGGAACTGTAAAAGCCGCAATTTCAATGATTGAACAATTAGGTGGAGAAGTTGTTGGATGTTGTTTCTTAATTGAATTAGAGGCATTAGAAGGACGTAAGGTCTTAGAAGGATATCCTATTCATTCATTAATTATTTATTAAGCAAATAAATCTAAATAGAAAGGGGTGGATTGAAACGTATGGTAAGAAATAATATCGTAGATTTTGAAGGTATGATGGAAGAAGTTCAAAAGTACATCAAACGTGAAGAAAATATTGAATTAATTCGCAAAGCCTATGAATGTGCACGTGTGAATCATATTGGGCAATTTCGTAAAAGCGGTGAAGGCTATATTGTACATCCACTTCAAGTAGGATATATTTTAGCAATGCTTCGTACTGGTCCCAAAACAATCTGTGCTGGATTATTACATGATGTCTTAGAAGATTGTAGTTTAAGCCGAGAAGAGATGGCAAAGGAATTTGGAGAAGAAGTTACCCAATTAGTCGAAGCGGTCACTAAAATTGGACAGTTAAAATTTGAAGATGAAAAAGAATATCAAGCTAAAAATCACCGTAAAATTTTTATTGCGATGGCAAAGGATATTCGAGTCATCTTAATTAAGTTAAGTGATCGTTTACATAATATGCGTACCCTTCAATTTATGAGTGAAGTGAAACAAAAGAAAATCGCTTCTGAAACACTAGAGGTATATGCACCGATTGCCCATCGTTTAGGGATCAATGATATTAAAACAGAGCTAGAAGATTTATGTTTTCAATATTTAGAAAACAATAAATATTATGAAATTGCAAAGTTGGTTGAAAAACGTAAAGTAGAACGTGATGAACAAATTCAACATACAATTTCTGATATTAGTGAATTATTAAAAGAACATAATATTAATTTTAGAATTTTTGGTCGTAGTAAACATTTATATAGTATTTATAAAAAAATGATTACTAAAAATAAACGTTTTGGAGAAATCTTAGATTTACAAGCTATTCGTGTTATTACCGATACCAAAAATGCTTGTTATGAAATCTTAGGTTATATTCATGCTTATTATCGTCCTATTCCTGGACGTTTCAAAGATTATATCGCAACACCAAAAGTAAATATGTACCAAAGTCTTCATACGACTATTGTGGGAGAAGATGGTAATATTTTTGAAGTGCAAATTCGTACCGAAGAAATGGATGAAATCGCGGAACAAGGGGTTGCGGCACATTGGAGCTATAAAGAAAAACAATATGGTTCAAAAGAATTTAATCAAAAAGAACTAGAAGAACATTTACATTGGTTTAAAGATTTCTCGATGATGTCTGATGAAATTGATGATGAAATGGAATATATGAACCAGCTTCGTAATGACTATTTTGAGGCTAGTGTTTATGTTATGACACCAAAAGGAAGAGTTTTAGACTTACCAAATGGGGCAACCCCAATTGACTTTGCATATCGTGTCCATACTGAAGTTGGACATCAAACAGTAGGGGCAACTATTAATGGTGTTTTAATGCCATTGAATACAAAACTAAAAACTGGAGATGTTGTCAATATTCGTACGAGTAAACAATCAAGTGGGCCAAGTGAAGACTGGTTAAAATTTGTTAAGAGTGCTGGGGCACGTAATAAAATTCGTTCATTCTTCCAAAAACAAGAAAATGAACGTCGTGGTGTCGAAATTAAAAAAGGAGAAGAGTTATTAGCTGAAGAGTTAAAACGTCGTGGCTTAGATAAGTCATTGATGGAAGTGAAACGGGTAGAGTCTATCGCTTCATCCATGAGCTTTTCTTCTTATAATGATTTATTATATGCAATTGGATGCCGTCAAGTTTCTTTAATTAGCGTCATTGAACGCTTAGCGAAGCATAAGGTACCAATTCCAATGGACAATGATGAATTACAAAGAATGTATAATCGTCAAGAACATCGCAAACGTAAAGTTTCATCAAGTGGTGTTCGTGTTGAGGGTATTGATTCGATGGTGATTTCACTAGCAAACTGTTGTTCACCAGTTCCAGGTGATGAAATCGTTGGATATATCACGAAAGCTTCAGGGGTTAAAGTACATCGCCATGATTGTCCAAATATTGTTCATGAAACACAACGCTTAATTGGTGTGTGCTGGGAAGAGTCAATTGAGCCTCGTAACTACGAAGTGAAATTATTAGTAAAATCAAGTGATCGAAACTTCTTATTAAGTGATATTGTAACGGTAGTATCACAATGTAAAGCGGGGTTATTACATGTTGACTCAGGAGTTGATGAAGATTTAATTTCGGCAACAACGAAAATGACGGTTTTAGTTAATGATGCAGCCCAATTAAGAGTGTTAATTGCGAACTTGAAGAAAGTAAACTCAGTTCATGAAGTTGAACGTGTTATTCAATAAGGAGTCATATGGAACAATTACAAATACGTCAAGCGAAAGAAAGTGATATTAGTGCATTAGAAGCTATGTATCGTCGTCGTGTATTGTTTAATAACGAACATGATATTGCGCAATGGCATTTACATGAAGTGACATGGGAGGCATTAAGTGAACTATATACAATTGAAGATTGTTATGTAGGAGTGGTTGGAGATCAAATTGCTTGTGCTTGCTTTATTGTTGATATTGATGAATTATATTGGCCTGAATGTAAAGCGAAAGAATCTTTATACTTACATAAAATTTGTGTAGATCCGAACTATCGTTCGAGAGGATATAGTGATGCTTTAATTACCTTCTTTAAAGAAAAAGGTAGACAAGAAGGCTATCCTTGTGTCCGCCTAGATGTACGTAAACATAAACAAGCATTGCGTCAAATGTATGAACGAAACGGATTTCAATTAGTAAAATATGGTGATTTTGTACCAGAGTTTTCTACTGCTTTATATCATTATGTATTCTAATAAGAAATGATAACTAAAAAACAAGAATCGTGATTGATTCTTGTTTTTTTAAGCTTTCTTTTTATTTAAATAGATTTTTAATTCAATCCATAAGCTATTCCACATTCTAAAATATTCTAAGATAGCATCTTTTAAATGGAATTGTTCACCTTCGTGATAGGACATCGTAAAGTTCGGATAAAACTTACGGACAAAATAAGCACTACGACGGATATGGAAGCGACTTGTAATCACTAATACTTTATGGCTACAATCGATAAATTGACTACTATATAATAAGTTCTCATAAGTATTACGGGCTTTTAGTTCATAGATAATAACATCCTTTGGAATTCCTAAATCAATTGCATATTGACCCATTACTTGCGCTTCATTGTGTTCATTTGTGACACAACCACCACTAATAATAATGTTTACATTTGGTTTGTTTTGGTGATGTCGATATGCACATTGAATTCTTTTTTGCGCAATTTCATCTAAACTTCCATCATCATGACAATGATATCCTAATACTATTATCGCATCAAAATCTTTGTTGATTGATGGATAAGGAAATTGGGTTAAGAAATAAATATGAATGATTATAAGGATGATAAGTAGAATGCAGAAGATGATTCCCATTTTAACAGCTCCTTTCGTTGCGTTTCATTTAATCCAATACCATAAGCATGGGCTTGTGCTAGTGCTAATGCTTGTCGCCAAGGTGATAATTGAGCGAATTTGACCGCAATCTTTTGATGACGTAATTGTGATAAATATTTACGTCCAATATCATTAAAGCCTAATACTCTTACACAATCAATCGGACAAGCATTTGCCTCTTCTTTACTGCATTGGGCCAAGATATGAACAAGACAGCGTTGAATTCGACTTTTGGTATATTTGCTACTTGTGCAGGCATTTAAAAAATCATGATAGTTTGCATACTTTTGGGCATTTTTAATGAGTAGATATTCAATTCCTTCATCGCATAAGAATAATTGTGATAATTGTTGTGGGCGATGGGTGCATAATAAAGAACGTAAATAGGGATAATAATGTTCCCAATTTAAGGGGATTAAATGTTCATGCATTGGGGTAGTATGTGATACATCTTGACCATCGAAATAAGCTTTACGAATGGCAGAAGCGCTACTAATTGTATGTTGAACACTTTGATCATGATATTGGTTGGTACGTTGAATACTGATTGGAGTAATGTTTGTATTGGCGATGGCGCGTAGATAAGCGTGGGCTAAAATATCATTACTTAAACCTTTTGAGCTACTTGCCAATGATTGAGTAGTTGGTTTTTCAACACTTTGAAAAGCATCAATTTGTAATTGCTCGATATCATTGGATTCACTTCCAAAAACAAGGGTATCAATTTCCATTAGTTTTAAGCTTTCAATTGCACCGTAGGCAAAATAGTCAGCACTTTGAACATTGTAAGGATAAGGTAGCTCAATGACGATATCAGCACCGTGCTGTAAAGCACATTGAACACGATCTTTTGCAAAGGCGACTGCTGGTTCTCCGCGTTGTACAAAGTGTGTAGACATGATGGCAATCAAACAATCACATTGACTTTTTAAACGGGCTTGTTGAAGATGATAATGATGGCCATTATGGAAGGGATTATATTCGACGACAACACCACAAACTTTCATATATAAACTCCTTTCTAAACAATAAAAAGTTTCATAAAATAACAAAGAATTTAAAAAAATGTCTTTCTTGATTGTTATTTTAGCATATTTCATAAAAAAAGCAAAAAAATCATCATAATCTAAAAAGAAATAAGTTGACTTTAGACCTTCTTTTTCTTATAATATCTTAGGTATGACAACGAGGTGATTCTTTTGAAGTATTCAAGATTGCAATTGCTTAGAGCAAAAGGAAATCAAATTAGCTTTGATGAAATGATTTCTTTTGATGAATCTGCATTTACGAAGATGGATCATATAAGGGGATTACAAGACGTTGCAGTATCAGGTAATATTCATTACGACGTGAATGCGGAACGTGTATATGCGGACCTCGATATTGAAGGGGTCATGATACTCCCTTGCTCATTAACGCTTGAGGATGTGGAATATCCATTTGCGACAAGCAGTAGTGAAGTATTTAGCTTCGTGAAATGTGATGATGCAGAAGTTCACGAATGTAAGGGTGATGTCGTGGAACTATTACCGGTTATCTTTCAACTGATATTGTTTGAAAGACCTTTAAAAGTTGTAAAAGAAGGGGCTTATCAATATCCAAAAGGCAACGGCTGGGAAGTTATGCGTGAAGAAGACTATGTACGTACAAAAGAAGAAGAACGTCCAATAGATCCACGTTTAGCTAAATTGAAAGATTTTAAATTGGAAGATTAAATAGGAGGTGCGAACATGGCTGTTCAGCAAAGACGTAATTCAAAAACAAGAAAGGCAAAACGTAGAACTCACTACAAATTGGCAGCGCCAACTTTGACAAAATGTCCAGTATGTGGTGAATACAAAATGCCACACAAAATGTGTTCATGTGGAACTTACAACGGTAAAACAATCGTTGAATAATTCGTGAAATACACCGGTTTTTTACCGGTTTTTTCTGTAGAATGATTGATAGTGTTCACAAAACATGTTATACTATTAATAGATAATCGACAGGAGTGGGTCATGCCCACTCCTTCATTATATTTATACGCT
>JAXJYR010000115.1:0-1796 GCA_036306885.1 Longicatena sp. | reverse complement strand
GTGTACAAGATGCAGAAGGAAATTGGAGCGATGTAGGTACATTAAACGAAACATGGACAATGATTGATGTGAACAGTGCAATCAAAGCTGTAAAATTCACATTCGATGGAAACATGATTCCAATGATTTATGAAATCCTAGTGATGGGATTAGCTGATTACGCACGTGTGAACCAAGCTGTAGCATTAGTGCCTGCAGATACAAGTGTATATACGACAGAAAGTGTTGCAACGTTAAATGAAGCGATTGCAGCTATTGTAGAAGGTAAAGAAATTATTGAACAAACAACAGTAGATGGATATGCAAATGCAATTAATGATGCAATTCGTGGCTTAGAAGAAGAAACAGCAACAGTGAAAAACTTAAAAGCTGAAGCCATCAATTACAAAACAATTCAATTAACTTGGGATGCCTTTGATGGTGCGACAAGCTATATCGTAGAACGCTTAAGTGGTGACGAATGGATCGAAGTAGCGCAAACAAGCGAACTAGCATATACAGCAGAAGGTGTAAAAACTGGTAAAGAATACACATACCGTGTAAAAGCAGATAATGCAGATTACTCTAAAGAGGTAAGTATTACCACTACATTAAATGGTGAAGTTGAATTAAGTATTGCGCCAAATGGAACAACTAAATTTGACTTAACATGGACTGCAGTAGATGGTGCAACTCGTTACATCGTATATCGTAAAGCAGCAGATAGTGAATGGAAGAAAATCTTAACATTAGGAAAAGATGCAAGAACATATACTTCTAAAGATATGAACGCAAATATTTACCAATATCAAGTGAAAGCGGCTCGTTACGATAGTGTAGAACGTGTTCAAACAAACGGTTCTAATGTCGTAGAAGGAGTTGTAGGAGCAGAAGAAATGGCACCTGCAAATGTAAAAGTTGAAAATGTTGATGGAACGGTTGTGTTATCATGGAACAAAGTAGCTAGTATGACACACTATGAAATTTATCGTAGTAAAGATGGTGGAGCATACCGTCATGTGAAAACAACAAACGCTACAACATTAACAAACACTACATTAAAAGCTGGAAGTACATATAGTTACAAAATTAGAGCATATGTAGTCGTAAATGGTGAAAAAGTATATGCAGCAGATGTAGAAACTACTCCAATAACAATGGAATAAATGTAGAATTAAAGTTAAGGTTATTTGTTTGAATAACTAATGATAGCTACTCGTTTATAAATGAAATTCGTTTTATAAGCGAGTAGCTTTTTAAATAGTGATATTATATCGACAAAAACATGATAAAATAAAGAAGAGGAGGCGTTTTGATGAAAAAGATAATGATAGCTTTTATGATGATTTTAATCGTTGGCTGTAGTGTACCAAAACCCATTGATTTCGAAGCTTTTAAAAAAATTATGGATCGCCATTATTTATGGACCAAAGATGTGGACGCAGAGTTCTTTGATATGGAAGAAGGTTATTTTGAGACATCTATTGAATGTGCCAAGCTAGCTAGAAATCACGATAATCAATTATTGGTATTATACGTGAATACCAAACAAAAGGAAGAAGCATTAGAACTATATCATGAGTATCAAAAACGTTTAGAAAAGGAATCGGCTAAAGTGTTAGATACATCAAGTCATTCAATATCTTATTCCCTGGGAAATGAAATATATCATATATCTGTACGAGAAGATACGCTGATTTATTGTGCGACAGGTGAAGGTAAAATAGATGAAGGAAGAGAGAGTCTAGAAGAATTAGGTTATTAAAAATAGTAGGAAAATTATAATCGTAAGCATATATGTGGGAAATTTATATTTC
>JAXJYR010000114.1:0-2460 GCA_036306885.1 Longicatena sp. | reverse complement strand
TTACCGTGGTCAACGTGTCCGATTGTTCCAATGTTAACATGCGTTTTCGAACGGTCAAATTTTTCTTTAGCCATTTTTCTTTTCCTCCTAAAATAAGATTCCTTTTATATTTTAAGGCAATTTTTATATAAAAGCAACAATTAATTAATTAGAACTGTTGTTTTTAATAATTTTTTCTGCAATGCTCTTAGGTACTTCGTTGTAGTGGTCAAATTTCATTGAGTAAGTACCACGTCCTTGTGTAAATGAACGTAAGTCAGTTACATATCCGAACATTTCAGATAATGGGATGTGTGCTTTCACACAGATTGCGTTTCCGCGTTCTTCTTGGTCTGTAATTGCTCCACGACGAGAACTTACGTCACCCATAACGCTTCCTAAGTATTCACTTGGTGCAACTACTTCTACTGCCATAATTGGTTCTAAGATTGCTGGGTTACATTTGTTTGCAGCAGCTTTTAGAGCCATAGATGCAGCAATTTTATATGCCATTTCACTTGAGTCGACATCGTGGTAAGATCCATCGAATAATGTCGCTTTAACATCGATTACTGGGTAACCAGCAACGATACCGTGTTCAAGAGCATCTCTTAATCCTTCTTCAGTTGGTTTGATGTATTCACGAGGAACAGATCCACCTACTGTAGCATCAACGAATTCAAATCCTTTACCAGTTTCGTTTGGTTCGAATTTAATCCATACGTGTCCATATTGACCACGTCCACCTGATTGTTTAATGTATTTACCTTCACAGTCAGCTGTTTTACGGATTGTTTCACGGTAAGCAACCATTGGTTGTCCAACGTTTGTTTCAACTTTGAATTCACGACGCATACGGTCAACGATGATGTCAAGGTGAAGTTCCCCAACCCCAGCGATGATTGTTTGACCAGTTTCTTGGTCAGTGAATGTTTTAAATGTAGGGTCTTCTTCAGCAAGTTTTGCAAGAGCAAGTCCCATTTTGTCTTGGTCAGCTTTTGTTTTTGGTTCAAGAGCTAACTGAATAACTGGTTCTGGGAATTCCATTGATTCAAGGATAACTTTAGCATCCTCAGCACATAATGTGTCCCCAGTAGTTGTTTGTTTTAGACCTACTGCAGCAGCGATGTCTCCAGCATATACTTGGTCGATTTCTTTACGTGCGTTTGCGTGCATTTGTACTAAACGTCCGAAACGTTCACGTTTTCCTTTAGTAGAGTTTAATACGTAGCTTCCTGAAGTAGCTGTACCAGAGTACACACGGAAGTAAGCTAATTTCCCTACGAATGGGTCAGTCATAATTTTGAACGCTAATGCAGCGAATGGTTCTTCGTCACTTGATTTACGTTCTACTTCAGTTCCATCATCTAATGTTCCTTTGATTGCAGGTACATCTAATGGTGAAGGAAGGTAGTCAATTACAGCGTTTAATACGAATTTAACCCCTTTGTTTTTGTATGCAGAACCACAAAGTACTGGGAAGAAGTCACCTGTACATACAGCGATACGTAAAACACGTTTGATTTCTTCGATACTTGGTTCTTCACCGTCTAATACCATCATCATGAAGTCTTCATCGTAATCTGATAAGTATTCTAATAATGACATACGGTATTCTTCCATTTGATCAACTAGATCAGCTGGAACTTCGATTTCTTCAGTTTCTTCATTGATACCTTCTTTGTAAAGGTAAGCTTTTCTTTCAATGATGTCAACAATTCCACGGAAGCTTGATTCAGCACCGATTGGAAGTTGAATTGGACAACTTTTAGCTCCTAAACGGTCAATGATTGTGTTGCATGACATAATGAAGTCAGCACCAGTAGCGTCCATTTTGTTACAGAATACGATACGAGGTACTCCGTAAGTAGTAGCTTGACGCCATACTGTTTCAGTTTGTGGTTCTACCCCAGCTTTTGAGTCTAGAACTGTAACTGCACCATCTAATACACGTAATGAACGTTCTACCTCAACTGTGAAGTCAACGTGTCCTGGAGTATCGATGATGTTAACGCGGTGTTCTTTCCATACAGCTGTTGTTGCAGCAGATGTAATTGTGATTCCACGTTCTTTTTCTTGCGCCATCCAGTCCATTGTAGATGCACCATCGTGAGTTTCCCCCATGTTGTGGTTAACACCTGTGTGGTAAAGGATACGTTCTGTTGTAGTAGTTTTTCCGGCATCGATGTGAGCCATGATACCGATGTTACGAGTTTTTGCTAATGAATAAGCACGAGCCATGACTTATCCTCCTTCTTACCAACGGTAGTGAGCAAACGCTTTGTTAGCTTCTGCCATTTTGTGAGTGTCATCACGTTTTTTCACAGATGCACCTGTTCCGTTAGCAGCATCCATGATTTCAGCAGCAAGTCTTTGTTCCATTGTTTTTTCACCACGTAAACGAGCGTAGTTAACAATCCAACGAAGACCTAAAGTTAATTTACGTTCAGCTGATACTTCAACTGGTACTTGGTAGTTAGC
>JAXJYR010000113.1:0-4966 GCA_036306885.1 Longicatena sp. | reverse complement strand
AATACTTTTGAGTAGTCTGCAGTTTTATAGATAACATTTGCAATACTTTCATTTAATGCAACCACTGTAGCATCTACTACTTCTTGGGTTGCATCAACATCGTCATAAATAGCTTTAGCTTCTGCAATCATTGTTTCTAAAGCATTAGCTGATTCATCTTGCAATAATGGAGTATCGAATGCTTCTGCTGCTTCAATCGCTGCTCTTAATTTTGCTTTGTTTGCACCAGGTAATACTTTTGCATATGCTTCTAATTCGGTAATATGAATTTTATTACTATTGTTTGATTCAATACCTTGAATTTTAATATATTCCACAAGCATTGGTTGTTCAAAAGTAAAGGTTTGTCCTGCGACACTATATTTACCTGTTTTATCAGTATAAGTTGCTAATGTTGTCCAATTTTCATTATCAGCACTTACTAATACTTCATAGTTATAGTAGTAGTCACTACGATAGTAATAAGGAATCACTACAATACGATCTAAATATGCAGGTTGAATTAATTTTACCACGATAGAACTATCTTGGGCATCGCCATCACTATCCCAGTAGTTTCCACGGGCTGGTTTTTCCCCATCGTTAATACGACCTGGGTTTAAACCATTATAAGAAATAATATCTCCATTTAATGCTAAGTTTACTGTATATACAATAGTTTCTAATTCATATACAACTTCATCTACTTCTGCTTGGGTTGCATCTGAGTTAATCAACATTTTAATTCCTTGTTTATAGTAATATTCATATAAACTTTCATTTGATGCATCTTCCATTAGCTTATTGTTTAATAATTCATTTAATTGTGTTTTATCTGATTTAACTTGTGAGAATGTTTCAGTATTAAATTTATTAATTTCTGCCATTAATAAAATACTCGCAAGTTTTACTTCTTCACTTGTTTCTAGTCCAGCTTCGATTAAGTTTACACTATTTTGAAGTTGTTCTAAGAATGCTTCATTCGCTTCAGTTAGTCCACTATTACTAACAATTTCTTTTGCTTCTGCTAATATGTTTTGGACAACATTTTCTTTTGCTCCCCAAACTCTAAATTCGTTAAAGTTTCCACTATAGTTTCTACCATTTGATGCAGTAAACATTCCTAGTTGTTGGTATTTTACATAACGTGCTTTAACTCCTGCTAATAATTCTTTACTAAAGATAGAAGCTGCTCCACCTTCACAAGCTGTGTCTTCATGAATCATTGTCCATTCATTTCCATCCTCGGAAACATAAAGTTGGAATCCACTTGGTAATTCACCAAAATCAATTTCGATAGATTCTACCCAATAAGTATCTTCTAGGTCTACAATGAACCATGCATCATCTTTTTTCTCGAATGATACACGGGTTGAAGTATCACCATCAACTGCTAAATCAGAAGTAAAGCGTCCATCGGCTGTCTCTAATCCTGATACTGTAGTTGGTTTGTTTAATGCTAAGTTCTCAACAACATTTTCTTCAAATCCTAATAGTTCATCATAAGAAAGCGCTCTGTTTAATAAGACAAAGTTATCTAAGGAACCTACTACACCACTACCGATTTCAGCTGTTGGTAAGACAAATGTTGTTTTACGTGCTGCATTTACTTGCGCAACTGCTTTTGATACTAATACACCATTTACATATAAAGTTGTATCATTAGTATCAGATGTTAATACTACTTTATATGCTTTTCCTTTTTCAAAGTTGAAATCAAATTTAAATACGTAATCTTTACGTACGAATGCTGTTTCTTTGTTTCCTTCGTAGTTTAGGTAGAATGTACCATCGGCAGCTTCCCCATTGAATAATACCGCATTCGCAACTGGATTTTCTGTTAATGTTAAATCAAATCCTACGGTGTAGTTTAAACCTTTGACTTCAAATGGTAAACTCATGTATCCTGCACCATTTAATGCTAAGACCTTGTTTCCATTTTCTTCTACAACTTCTACATTATTTAAGGTTGCATCATAAGCATTTTCACTCATATCTTTCACAACATTTGCTTCAACATCTTCAAAGTCATAAATAACGATTTCTTCTGTTTTAGTTTCCACATAACGTGAAGGGTTTGATCCTGGTGCATAATCACCTAATAAGTCAATTGTATCTTCAAATTCTTTGGCTGTTTTTTTATCATCTTTTCCAACCCAAGCTTTTTCCGCAATTAATAATGCCATTCCTTTTAATACTTCCCAAGAATCAAATTCTGAGTATCCTGCTTCATTGTCATACCAGAATGCTGATTCGGCACCATGTAACATTGGTGTTGAATTTGATAAGGTAACACCTGGAACATTAATTACATCCCAGTTTTCCCAACCTTGTTTGACACTAAATTTGTTACGGTCTAAATCACTACTTGGTACTTCATATAAGTATGTACGGTTATTGTTAATCGCTGCATATCCATCTTCAATCATTTGTTTTGGATCAGAATAGTTTGGTGACCAATAGTTACAAATAACATCTGTTGTAACTTCATAAGAACCGGCAAGACCTGAACTACTTCCAAATGCTCCCCACATTCTAGTATTGTATCCTTTGGCATTTACATATTTGATTAATTCATCGCAATATTGACGTGCTAAATCTGAGTGTGCAACAGGATATTCATCTACCCCAATATGGAAATTATTAGATTGAATCACTGGATCATCGCCATCTAAATATTCATCAAATAAAGATTTAATGAAAGAAATAACTTCTGGATTTGATAAATCGATATGACGATCATTTAATAAGAATGATTTATCGTATAAGTTTAAGAATCCAGAGTGCGCTGGTGTATCAATTTCCGTGATAACATCAATTCCAAAGCGCATCACTTCTTTTTGGAAGGCTTTATAAGCCTCTTTTGTATATACATGCTCTGGATTTAAGTTTGAGTTAATTTGTGGATATTTTTCACTTTGTAATCTAAATCCATAAGATTGTTCCCCACCATTATCATTTAAATGCACATGGAATTCACTCATTTTAAAGTATGACATATATTTACCAATTTCTTCCATGTAATCTAGTGGAATATAATATCTACCTACATCAATCATCATGGAACGAACCGCAAAGGCAGGATAGTCACGCATCAATCCTTTTGGTAATGATACATGGTTTTCATCTTGTGATAAAATTTGAACTAAAGTAGCTCCAGCATATTGTAGACCTTTTTTGTCATATGCTAATACATTTACTTGATCACCAATCATTGCCATGTATCCTTCTTTACCTAATTCTTTTTTATCACCTAATTCAAAGTAAATATCACCTGTACTAGGAGTACCTACCACTACTTCAATCTCTCTATCTAACATTTCATTGAAGTAATATTGAACTAATTCTACTGTTTCTCTTAAACTTTCATCCGCAATTACTAATTCCGCATCATCAGCTAATATAAAAGTTCCTGTTACACCTTTCCATTCACTAATTTCTGGAAGTACAGTTGGTTTTTCATTGTCAACGTCTTCTTTATTATATAAACCTGGAATCGTAATTGCTACTTCATCATAATCATTAAAGTAACATTGTTCAGGATCATCGACATTTACCACTTTGTAGCTTACATTTACTACTTTATCTTCTAGTGGTTGGTAAATAGTACCATCAAGACCAATGACACTTTCATTTGATGAACCATATAAGACAACATCATATCCATCTTCTTCTAGTTTTGGTAATACTAGCGATGTACCATCTGCTGAAATCGTTGGTGGGACATTTTTAATCGTCTCAAATAATGATTTCAAGCTCACATTTCCTTCTACTTGATCACTACCAAATACTTCTACTTCATAAAACTCATATCCATATGTTTTATTATTTGGTTGGTCAAATGTTAGTTTTACAAATCGAGTAGTAGTTAAATCAAATTCAATTTCTTGTTTTTCTTTATCTGCAGAAATTGAATTATTTGTAACTTCCTTGATTGTAAAGTAATCTGTTCCATCTAAAGAACCTTCTACCTTTACATATTTTGCCCAAACTGTTGCCGTCCATGTAATGTCAATTTTGTTGATATAATAAGTTTCCCCTAAATCAATTGTGAAATCTTCAACTAAATCTCCATTTCCACGGCTATAATCACTTCCTGTCACATAGTTAATTTGCCATGTTTGTTTGTCTACAACTTTTCCATCTACTGCATGTGTAATCGTTTTAGATGAATGTGTAGATGATGCACTAACGGTTTTATTTAACGCAACATTTCCATAACTCACAGCTTTAAGTGGTTGGATATTTAACATTGATAAAATCATCGTCAATGCAAGACACATTTTTAATAATTTTTGTGTCATATAAAATGCCCCCTTTTTTTGCCTATAATATAGTTTAAGTGGTAACTCTTTGCATTTCAATCTTTTTATACAATTTATTTATCACTCAACTTATAAAAAGAATCAGCCGTTATTTTAACGGCCGATTCTTTTTTTTACAGTTTAAGAAAATATTATCTTATTTTGCTGTAGCATATTTAATTGTTGAATATGGAGTATAAACTGCATATTTAATATCAGTTCCTGATTTGTAAGTTTTGTAACCACGTACTTTAAAGAAGTATTTTTTACCTGATTTTAAAGATTTCGCTGTGTAGCTTAATTCTTTTGTAGTAATCAGTTTTGTGTATTTTCCATCTTTACTTGCTGCGCGGTAAACTTGGTAGTGTGTTACACCTTCCATCGCTTTCCATGAAACTTTAACTGATTTTGTACCTGCTTTTAATGTTACAGCTGGTGCTACTTTTTCAACACTTACTTCTACTGTGTTAGATCCTTTTGTCATTACACGATCACTAGAATCATAACGTCCAGCTTTTAATACGAATTGGTAATCACCATTTGGCATTTCAGCTGTTAAGTATTCTGTTTCTTTGGCACCTAAAGTAAGAACTTTTTTCATTTTGTCATCATTACGTTTACGGTACACAATGTAACGAGTAGCTCCATCAATTTTGTTCCAGCTTAATTTGAATGTAGAAGTT
>JAXJYR010000112.1:0-3212 GCA_036306885.1 Longicatena sp. | reverse complement strand
GAATGAAAGAGGTGTAGATATGTATTGGAATCAATGTCAAGATAACTATACGAATTATCCTGAATGCGAAAGCTGTGTAGGCTGTCGTGGACCACAAGGGCCAAGAGGCTTACAAGGACTCCAAGGAAAAGAAGGGCCACAAGGACCACGAGGATTACAAGGGCTACAAGGACCACAAGGTGTAGAAGGACCCCAAGGAGAACGTGGACCATGTGGGGCAAAAGGAGATAAAGGAGAACCTGGTCCGATGGGACCACAGGGGCCGAAAGGAGAACGCGGTCCAATGGGACCTGCTGGACAAGACGCAACGCTACCTAGTTTTGCCAGTGGATCATTTACTTCAATGCATACGCAACAAATCAATCCACATGGTGCAGTGACTTTTGACTATGGGAATATTAATGATGGATTAGGATTAAGTGAAGACTATACGACAATTACTGTTTTACAAAGTGGCTTATATGTGATTGATTATGCATTTCTCCAAACTCAATGTGTGGAAGCAGGAGCGATTGCCATTACGAAAAATGGGGATATCATTCCTGAATCACGTATTTCATATTTATATGAAAATACATGGTTAACATCGACAATTCTAGTAGCTCTAGAAGAAGGTGATGAACTGACATTCATCAATGACTCTGCTTGTGAAGTTACAACCCTTGCCTATGGAGACAGTGTGAATGTAAGAATGGTGATTTATCAAATTAGAGATTAAAAAACCATGAGCAATCATGGTTTTCATTGTTTTACGAAACATGTGTAAGAATCTTCTTTATAGGAATAATAAAATAATGTAGGAGAAAATTCCCCTACATTATTTTGAGTACATAACAATAGTGATTATTTGAAATAAGTTTCCTTAAATGCTTCATATGATGAATAAGCATTTTTATCATTATCTTTAATTTCAAGTTCTGTACTTGGTTTGCTTCTAAACCCTGTAGTTTTGTTTTTAGAAACAACTTCACGTGTTCCATATTGTATTCCATCTACTACATACATATTTGACTCTTTTATATAGTTTGTAAAGAAAACATAAGTTTTACCTGCTTCTAATTTAATATCATTTTCAAAACCATAGTACATATATGTGTGTTCTTTATCTATATCTTTACCACGATGCTTGTCGTCATTATCAATCATTTCTTGTGGTGCGTGTTTTTCATAATCAGCAATAGATAATAATCCTCCAGGTTTTGCAAAATTAATTTGCCCGTTTACTTCACCTTTTAAGTTTTCTAATACAGTTAAAACACCATATGTGTGTGGAATGGGAGAAAAATTGTTTGTTACAACAGTGGTACCACATCCATCAATAGAATCAACAGTTGCTAAAAAGACGTTTGTAGTGTGATCTCTTAGTTCTGAGACATTTTCAATATCAATTGCAAAGTCTGCAGATGACAATACATTTTCTACGTTGACATCTGCTAAGGCAGTACGATAATCTTTATATTCAAACTCATTTGCACCTAAATCATCTGTAACATTATTGGCACAACCAAATAACATCATTGAACTTAGTAATAAACAAATCATACGTTTCATTTAGTTCATCTCCTTTTTAGTATCTTCCATAAATAGTAACCACTTCTTCGCTATCTATTTTTTGCGGTTTGTTCACTTTTCTTCTACTTCCTGTTTGGCACATAATACTATATTTATTATCGTTGTTATCATCTAAGCCTAAAACATGGCCGATTTCATGTGCTGCAACAGCATCATGATTAATCTTAGTATCATATTTATACATGTTGTTAAAATAAACTTTGCACCATAGGTAATCTTTGGTATAGGTTTGTTGCTTATTGTTAGAATCATAAAAAATAGTATATGCAATTGCGTTCGTGCCGTTATCTTCGTAGGTATAAAAATCAATTGTGCTTCCTGATGTACTTGATACAGGTGACATATAAATAGGTTTATCATATCCTGTATACATCCAATTATATGCACCGTTATTTATATTGTAAGTGTAATCGTTTGCACCACCATTCACTGTATATAAGATGTTTCTAGGTCCATTAATTAATTTCCCACCTAATTTTACTGCTCCTATTCTTGTTGTGAAACTACAGGAAATACTGATAGCACATATTAAAAATGTGATTTTCTTGCTAAATTTTTCATAAAATCTTCTTTTTGAATGTTGATGTGGTTTCTTTGATAAAATCATTTCTATTTTATGCTTTTACCAACAAGAGAATAAAAGAACCTTTTGAGGCCTCATGGGTGTTTTTTATTCACAATATTTATATAACATTTGTTATTGTTTTTTCAACATTTTAAACAAAAATAAATAGGCGTTTTTTCGCGAATTTTTAATAAAAAAAGCGTGTTTGAATTTGTGTTCTTTTATAATATGAGTTAATAGTATTATTATTGTTATTGTTTTAGATGTGATGTTAAATGACAAAAAAATTAATTTTAAGCTTTTACTTAAAATAAGGTTGTTTATAACTATAACAAATAAAAAAGTAATAAAATCAATAAAATAATGTAGGAGAAAATTCCCCTACATTATCTTAAATACATATTAATTATCTAAAGTTTAAATGTGTCACTATTTTGATTGATAAATGCGATGAAATCACTTTGAAGTCCATGTAATTGAATGTACATATATAATTCTTCGTGATTCATTACTTTATCATATTCATCAATTAGGATGGTTTCTTGTTCATCTTGGTCAAAGTTAAACCATCCTGTTTGGGTACGAATATAGTGGATATTCCATCCTTCTTTGATTGCTTTTAAGTCAATACTTGCACAATCACAAACCGTATCGTTTAAAATATCATCACAAAATAAATCAGTATAATAAATTAAATTTTTATTTAAAAATAATTGATGGGCTTTTTTTAATAATTCGATGTTCATTTTAATTCCTCATTTCTTGTCTTATTATACATAAAAATCAGAAGTGTTTCCACTTCTGATATTGATTATTATTCTTCTTTTTTCTTTAATAATTCTTTTGTTTCTTTTGCTGTTTCATACCAATCTAATAACACATGGAATCCTGCCCATAACATCAATGTTTGGAAAATGTTAAAAGCGGTTGTGATAAGTAGTGCTATGTATGCACCAGCTTCATCCAATACTGATGAATATCCAACAGCACAAGAAATGAATGCATAAAAAATTGCGAAACCAAAGAAAAAATCACCAAATGTTTCTAAAAACCATAGTGCATTTTGTTTCATAAT
>JAXJYR010000111.1:0-1666 GCA_036306885.1 Longicatena sp. | reverse complement strand
AGATTTTATCACCTCTTGTTGATGAAGGTAAATTGCAACTAACAATTCCTGATAAACCGAAAAGTCCATATCAAAAATTTGTGAAAGCTCAGTAATTATTTAACAGAATGAATGAAAAAAGTACAATAAATGTTTTTTATCCATTTATTGTACTTTTTTCTATTTTGAATAATCTCTTTTACCGAATATGATTGTACCTAAACGAATCATATTTGATCCATGTTTAATTGCAATTTGATAATCATCACTCATACCCATTGATAGATATTTGAAATATTGTTCACCATAAGTTTCTTTACATTGATCAAATAGTTGTTTCATTTGTTGGAAACAACGTTCGGTGTCAGAATCATCACCTTCAAGTGGTCCAACACACATCAATCCTTGTACATCAAGATGTTCTTTTTGTAAACAATACTGAATGAAACTATCTAATTCTTCTACGGAAATACCACTTTTATTTATTTCCCGAGAAATATTAACTTCAATTAAAACCGGCATTACTTTATTGATTTTCGCACATTGTTTTTCAATTTCATCCGCTAAACGAGTAGAGTCAAGACTTTGAATCATTGAAGCTAATGGGACAACATCTTTTACTTTATTTCGTTGTAAATGTCCAATCATATGCCATTCATAATTAGGATTATATTTTGCTTTGATTTCTTGTACTTTGTTTTCTCCAAAGACGGTACAACCATTTTGATATGCTTCATCAATTTCTGCACTTGTACGTGTTTTACTTACCGCAATTAAAGTTACATGCGAAGGAAGAGAAGCTTTAATTTTTTGTAATACATCAATATTCATTGGATTCACCTCGATGCTTATTATAAACAATCTGAATTAGAATAACAAGAATGGATATTAAAGATAGAGGTATAAAACATTATAAATCAGCGTTTAATAAAAAATCTCTAATACTCATATGACGAATGCTATTTTGACTAAAATCAAAATCGTCCATGGATAATACATGTTTTTCGTGATGATCGTGAATTCTATTAAGTACACTAAACTCACGTTGAATGGTTTCTTCACTACTTAAAATATAAGTAACTTGACTGTATATTTTTTTATTTTGTTTTATACAGACAAAATCAATTTCTTAATCAACTTTTCTTACTGTTACATTATAACCACGGCGTAGTAATTCTATGTATACGATGTTTTCAAGGATTAATTGAATATCTCTTTGATTATTACTAAAATATAATAATATTCTCTATTATAAATCCTCACTTCTTTGAGGTATTAAAAGATTATAAAAATTCTTACATCTTATTTTAATCACATTGTAAAAAATATATATTACAAATATATAGTGATAATATCGAATTTTATGATTTAAACGTTATTATAGAAGTATATAGAAATCTTTGATATAATATATAAGATTGATGAGGGGTGTTATCATGAAAAAAGGATTATTTATCACATTTGAAGGAAATGATGGAAGTGGAAAGACAACCATTGCGAATTTAGTAGTAGGGACACTACAGGAATTAGGTTATGATGTAGTATATACTAGAGAACCTGGTGGAATTCGTATTGCGGAGGATATTCGTTCTATTATTTTAAATCCAGAATACACCGACATGGATCCAATGTGTGAAGCTATGTTGTATGCTGCAGCACGTCGTCAACATTTAGTGCAAAAAGTATT
>JAXJYR010000110.1:0-9893 GCA_036306885.1 Longicatena sp. | reverse complement strand
CAGGTACAGTTACTGTAAAGTTTTTACGTGCACTATCCGTTGCGTCTTCTTTATGTTTTGCTTCTACTAAAATTTCAACTTCTTTTTCAACAATGTTATTTAAGGTAATATTTCCATTTTGATCAATTACATGTTTATTCGTTGAACCAATCACATTAATTTCATAGTCTTCATGAACATCACCAAATGTTACTTGTGTGGAAGCTTTGGTAATTTCGTCAGGTGATGCAGTACGTACTAAAATATCAGAAGCTGATTGTAATTGTTCTTTAAATGACATTGATTTTACACTAAAGTTTCCTGCATTTGTATTTTTATCAAATCCAAAGTATCCTGCTTCCATTGGTACATTTCCACTCATTGTTTCACTAAATACTAAAGTATCATTTACCCATAAGCTAATTTTTGTACCTAATAATTTTACTTTCAATATTACTTCTTGGTTGGCAGCTAAACTTGGTCCACTAAACATTGAACTCCATTTATTATCACTACCATTCCAATATTCCCAGAACCATGTACTTGAATTATTTTCAGTTCCAACATAGATTTTTTGATCATTAGCATTAGCACGTAAAATCATTCCAAAGCGTTTACTATCTTGGGCAGGTGTGAATACTGCTTCAAATGTTCCACTTGCTACTTTGTGGTCAATTGATTTGTCAACTACTCCCGCACGTGTTGCAGAGTAGTTTAATTGTAGTGCATTGTTGGTATTAGAAATGGTCACACCACTTCCATATAATGTTTCAATTCCAGTAATATCATTTGTAAAAGTACGATTGTAGTCTAAAGCTTCCACTTCATCTTTTTCAATAACTCCACTTTGCATACCGTTAATCGTAATTTCACTAATTGAAACTCCTGTTCCTCCGGCATTGACATTCACTTTGTGGAAGTAAAAACGTACATAACGTTTTAGTGTTGTCACATCGGTAATGTTTTCTTGATAGTTATCCGCAACACTACCTCCAGCTCTTTGAATTGTTTTTAAACTTGTCCATTGAGTAGAACCATCATTGCTATCTGCTGTTTGAATCTCATAATGAGAAGCCCATACCTTTTTAAAGAAATCAATTTTAATCAAAGATACTGTTGTTGTTTCTGCTTCTAAGTCAATCACTAACCATTGTGGTGTTTGGGCATCTTGTTCTGTTGTAGAACTAGATTTCATGGCATTACAACTCCAACGCGTATCAGCTAAACCATCAATTGCTTTATCGGCAGTATTCATTGCCATAGCAGATTCTACTGATGATGCGATGATTGGTTTATTTAAAGCCACATTACTTACTGCAGCATTTACTACAGGTAATGTTAATACTGAAAAAACCATCATCAACGATAAAATGCTTAAATAAATTTTTTTCATGTTTTTTTCCTCCTATTGAGTTAAGTATATCATAATTTAACCTTTTAAATTTATAATATATTTTACTTCATTATTTAAAAATATATTTTTTTAAAAATAATGTTCGATAAATCTCTATTTTTTTGATATTATATATAAGAAAGAAGGTCATATTTATGTTAAACCACCATAATATCAATGAGATTCATGAAATCATTGGAAAAAAAGTATATGAGCGTCGTAAACAACTTAAAATGAAACAATCGGAACTAGCTCAAAAGACAGATTTATCAACCAACTATATTCGTAAAATTGAATATGGTCAAACCAATATTACCATTCACGTGTTACGTTCCTTATGTATTGCGTTAGATTTAAAAATAACTGATTTACTTATTTTTCAACATCCTGATAAAAATCTTACGCATAAAGCTCGTTTTATTCACCGTATTGAACAAATGGATAAACTTCAACGTGATCATTATTTTAAAGTATTAGAAGATTTAATTACTCATTTTAAAACAAAAGAAGATTAAAAATCCTCACTATGTACTGGATGATACATAGTGAGGTTTTTATTCATAGGATGCTAAAACGATATTATTTACCATAAATTTTTAAATAATCTTCTTCATTGATGAAAGAGTATGGGAATCGTTCACCATAACGAATAGAAGCTTTTTCATTTGTGAAAAGAAATATTCGCTCTTTTCCATTAACATTCCATGTAAAGATATCAACATTTTCATATTTATCATTAATCTTACTTTTTACAGTATCATGTATACCATAAGATTTAGATACAATTTGATCAATATCTTCTATTTCTTGAATATTACACACATCATTATGATAAGTATACGTATGCTTTCTTATTTGTTCGCCATCAGAAGGAACATAGTCTATTTCCGCAATCATAATATTTTGATATAAATCTGTGAAATAGACAAGTCCAGTCTCTTCATCTTGATGATATTGTACACTTAAAGGTAGTTTAAAGTAACCAAAATCTTCTACATATTTTTCTTTCCAACCAAAATAATGAATATCTGAATCATCATAAAAGATGGTAGTGATTGCGAATAATCCAATGAATCCAATGAAAAGAAAAACAGACACATAGAATATGATAAAAAATAATGTTAATTTTTTTAGCGTATTATAAATATTTCTTATTGTTTGATTCATATTATCATCCTTTTTATATAAATCGTATCTTATTACAAACAAATTATAGCATCATGTACTTTATCTATTTCTTACAAAAAACAAAAAGACTGTAGAAATCCTATTAAGCAAGTTATAAGACCAAGGGATGTTATAACCTTAACTTAATGGGATATAAAAACATTTTGATTATTTCGTGATCATTATGAAAAAGATAAGAGTAATCTGATTGAATAATGATATGAAATAAACAAATAAGCCTAACCGTTAGGGCAGAAATATAGATGTTTAAATACATCTAACAAGCTTATTTTAAAATATTTTTATTTTGCATATGAACAAATTGCATCAGAATTCTTTCATATGCCTCATTATACAGCACAAATATGCCATTTGATTCTAGTTCAGGTAAATACACAAAATACATTTTTTTCATTTCTCCATTTAACTTACAATGAAATGTACCTATAACATTCTTGGATGAAAAAATCTGCCAATCATGAATCTCAAAATTTCTCATATCAGTGATAAAGGATGGTGTTCTGCATTTATCTGTATTAGAATCCATTTGAATCCCGAACATCATTATTTTACCGTTTTCATCTTCAAAATAAACACATTTATTATCTTTTTTAACATCCCAATTCACTGGTAGCATAACATCATGATTATAAATTTTATTGCATTCCCAACCAAAAGGATTATGAAACATCACTCCATCAAAAAAAAGTATACAAACCACAATATGGATGCAAATCATTAAAGCTATTAATTTAGCGATGCACTTTACCATAGTTTTCGTCCAATCTTTCATCATAATAATCATACCTAATATCTAATTCAATGATATTTTCCTCACCTAAAAAAGTCTCATAAATCCTAATACCGTATTCTGTCATCCATTCACATTCTTGAAATTTACTATGTGCATAATATACATTTCTTTTTTGATTCGTATTCGTATTTTCTACCTCAATCCGTATAAAGTCACTGGACAACGAATCTGTATATACCACATATTTATTTAATATATACTTTCCGTTATTGGATGGAATACTTTCAGTCAGTTCGCCATTTGTCAAATCAGGCAATGGTTTTGTCGTAAAAATAGATCCTATTAGCATTGCCAATATGATTATAAATAATATTTTGTATGGTTTTCTAAAAAAATCAAACATACATACTCCTTATCTTTTTATAACATTAAATTTGTGTTACATATTTATTGAAATATTTTTTTTAGTTTTTTATATCGATTTTTATATAAATATCAATATAAAGTTACAATTTTTCATCCCATGATATTTTCGCTTTTATTAACAACTGATTCACACAGTCAAATTATAGCATCATTTACCTTGTTCATTTCTTAAGAAATACAAAAACTGTAGAATCCAAACGATTCTACAGTCATTTATGTTATAGGTCTACGTATGCTTTACGTGGTTCAAAACAACAACATGGACGCATTGCGACAACACGTACTCCTGAAGCACGTTGTGGTCCAACTTTTACAAAGGTAGAAAGAATTGTTGTGTCTCCTCCTAATCCTAATGGTCCTACTTGTGTTTCGTTAATTGCGTTTGTGATATATGTTTCTAGATCATTTTGTTTCGTATGATCTCCATATACCATTGCCTGCATCATTAGGGCTGTGGCTTCAAATTGAGAACGTCCAATTCCTACACATAGGGTAGCTGGTGTACATCCTAAATCTCCTGCCACTTCTTTCGCACGTTCTACAATGGTATCGCGTACTACTTCCCAGCTGTGACGGTGGAATACACGGTGTGTAATACCACGAATAGCTGGTCCTCCTCCTAGCATTAAAACGTGAACACGTAACATATCATCGTCTTCAACGTTTTTAATTAAGACTGGAGCTGGTTCTAAATCAGCTGGATCCATACTCATACCTTCTGATTGAGCTAAACGTTGTAGGTCATTTCCAATAACCGCCATTGGTCTTCCTGGTAATAAAGTTAATCCTTTTCTTACCCCTTCTTGAATTTCTTCCATCATTTCTCCAGTTAGAGAACGATTTTTTCCAATTTCAATAAAGATGTGTGGAATCCCTGTATCATCACAAAGTGGGGAGCGATTTTTTTCAGCCGCAGCTGAGTTATCAAGAATTTGTTCCATAATCCAACGGCTTACTTGGTTTTGTTCCTTCGCAATCGCGCAACGGTATGCTTCTTTTTTATCATTTGAGAAAGTAGAACCAGCACTTACTAACGTATTGGCAATTAAATCAACTAATTTCATGACTACTTCCTCCTATTTATCGTAAATACTTTTTCCATTGACAGCTGCGATGATTAAAGGATATGCATCTACTTCTAATTCATAGAATGCTTCCATTCCTAATTCAGGAAACGCAACTAATCGTTTACTTGTTGTTTTATCTTCTAATAAAGCTGTTACTGGAGGAATGACTGCATAACAACTACCTTCTTCATTTAAAGCGGCAATTGTTTCTGGTTTAATTTTCCCTTTACCTAAGTGAATACGTACTCCATATTTTGATAAAGGCGCAATACTTCCTTCAATTTCTACTTTATTACTTGATGTAGGACCTACTCCGGCATCTGATACTGCTGTATGGAATACTAAAGAACCTTCTAATTCAATTCCTTTTTCTGCAGTTGTTCCTGATTCTGCCAATGCGACAACTTTTGGTAATACTGCATCACGTCCACAGAAAATTTTCCCTGAAAGATAAACCATATCTCCAACTTTTAATTGGGCAATATCTTCTTTACTTACGGGTGTACAAAGTGTTTTCACGTTTTATACCTCCAAGAATAATTTTACATAATCCATTTCTTCTTCAATGACTCCGTATACATCTCCACGAGCCACAATTTTTTCAGCCCAGCTTTTGTGTGGACCAATTTCATTCATTTTGTTAGAGTTTGCCGATTTCACAACTCCACCTTTGGCATTTAGAATTTGGTAAGCATCTTCATATTCTTCACGAGTAACTGCCATCATTCCATTTACATAGTTTAAGTGAGTAGGGTGAATGATTGTTTTTCCCATGAATCCATTGGCTTTATCTAATACTAATTCACGTAATAATCCATCCACTGCGTCATTTACAATTGGTGTATATTTTACTAAGTTTTCGTGAATTGTCGCATCTAAGTGATCAAATTTTTTGTTTTTACTTACACGGAAGTATTCCCAAACAGGTCCTGATACCGAATAAGCATTTCCTCTTGTGAAGACGTTTAGGATATCAGCTAAACATCCACGAACTGTCATTACATCATAGATTGTATACGCAATTCCACGACGAACTCCAAAACAACTAGAGAAGTCAGTTCCACCAACACGAATGTTTAAGATTAAATCTTTGAAATCATCGACAATGTTTTTAATACGGATTAATTCATCAACACGTGTTTCAACATAAGCGATGTTATAGTCTTCTAAAATTGGCATACCATATACAACTTCACCAAATTTTTCATTTAAGTAAGCAAGGTGTTCTAAGTATTCACGGGCATTTCCACTGTTGAATTTAGGGAAGTTCATACCTGTAACTAATTTCATGTGTTCTGGTTTTAACATTTCAGAGAAGTGTTTGAATTGTTCTACGTTACGAACACGGAAGAAAATTAGTGGTACATCTTCATATTTCAAATTTCCATTTTCTAATTCGTTACATAAACGATCTAATAGGTTAATTGAGTTAATTTCTGCTTCTGGTACTAAATCTTCACGACAAGCATCTTCGAAACATAATACCATACTTGTTAATCCAGGATATTCACGGTTAATAATTTTTTCAGCGAAGTCTTTGTGTCCTGGCATATACATTGTTGCTCCTAAGCAGTATTGTAGAATATCACGTGGTGTATATTTGTTGAAGTCCATTGGTTCTTTTACGAATTGAAAAGAACGATTATATCTTTGGTGTCTCATTGTTCCCCTTCTTTCATTTATTATAGTTGATCAAATTCACTCATTGTAAGTTGCATTTTAACTAATAATGAGTTTCCTTGTGGATCTTTAATATCAATACGTTGGTTAATTTCATTGATTTTCGCAACTACTTCTTCTTTGCTATCGGCACATACGATATATGCTGCACAACGGTTTTTACTATCCATTTCTGTTCCGAACACATCACCTTTTGTTACCATGAAGTCTACTGTTTCGATCATGTTTTCAGCTAATAATGCATCAAATCCTTCGACATGGTCAAATTCACCATGTTTTGCATATACGATTTGGGTTGCATATACTTTTGGTTTACGGTTCGTATCAATGGTACGTGGTGTACGGAAATAAGCATCAATCGCTGCATCTAATAAGTTAAATCCTGATACCATGTGAATTAATTTATAACTTAATCCTCCCCCTAAACGTGGTGAGAATTCAATGACTTTAATATCATCATTTTTCACAATCGCTTGAATGAAGAATGGCATGTATTGTAAGTTAAATGCTTTCGCAATTCCATCCGCAATACGTTGTACTTCAGCCTGAGCTTTTTCACTTAATGTTGGTGGAATGATTGATCCAAAACTTTGCATTGCCATCCCTTTTGAAATTGGCATTTTTAATTTTTTACGTACCATTAATACTTCGGCACTGTCGGCATATGCATAACAGTCGATTTGGATTTCACTTCCTTCATTAAATCCTTCAATAATAACTTCATCGGTTTTAGAGTATTTTGCACTCGCATCGTAAGAATCATATAATTCTTCCATGCTATCAACTTTTTTAACTCCTTTACTTCCGTTATTATCAACTGGTTTAATTACCATTGGGAAAGTTAATTGTAATCCATCTAATTGTGATTTATCACTTAAAATCATAAAATCACTTGTAGGTACATCGTTTTCTTTCATAATGCGTTTCATGCGTCCTTTATCTGTTACATTTAACGCTGTTTCATAGCTATATGGGTGTGGTAAATCTAATTGTTCTGCAGCATAAGTCATAATTACATTTGCGTGGTCAACACATGTTGTAATAATTAAATCTGCTTTACGTTCTTTGGCGATGGCAATAATTGCATCACGATTTAATGTACTTTCTTGAATATGTTCATCTGCATATGGTTTTGCAGGTGGATTTTCATAGTAGTCTACTAAAACAACTTCATATCCACGTTCTTTTAAATTTTTAATCAATGCGATATGTGGAGATACCCCACCTAAAACAATCGCGCGTTTCATTATTCGATTGATCCTTTCTCAGAAATAATTGCTTCTGGGTAGTATTCTTTGATCATTCTTTGTACTAATAAAACTTGTTTTGCACGTGCACGAGCATCTTTTTCAGTTGTGTCCCAGCTGTGTGTTTTCGCAACACTTCCACCTGTTTTTAAGTATAGAGGCGCAGCTACACGAATCATTTCAGGTACTTCATAGTGACGAATGAATCCACCACTACTTGTTGGGTTTTCTGTGTGGATGTCAATTGGAATATCAATTGCTTCACGTACAGCCCCTAACATTTGTAATTGAATGTCACGTACTGGGTTGAATGAATCAGCTCCAATTGATTCTAATAATTTTCCACTACATGGGTTTCCGTGTCCTGTGTGGGCAGAAATTTTGAAGTGAATGTCACTTGGTAACCATCCGTTTTTACGGAATTCGTTTAATGTCCATAGACATCCTTCATCATAACACATGAATCCTTTTACTCCTAAGCGTACTCCACGTTTTACTTCTTCAATGGCACGAACAACTTGTTCTTGTCCACGTAAACGGTATCCCATACGACATCCTTCTGTAGTGTGAACACTTGCACTTGTATCAGTTGTAGCACGTGGTCCAATTGCTAAAATTAGTTGTACTTGGTGTTCTTCCGCTAACGCAACCATTTTTTTGATTTCTTCATCTGTTAATGTCCAAATCCCTTTTGTTTGTGTTACACGGTGAATATGTAATCCATATTCTTGAAGTTGTTCTAATAAAGCTTTCATCGCTGCAGGTCCTTGAATACCAGGTACTTCAAAACGATATTGTGCTCCATCGCTAAATCTTTTTGGCGAATCTTTTAGTTCGTAGTTGTCCCCTTTAGGTAGTGATAATTGCGCTAATTGCGCTCTTGTTTCTTGCATTGAATTCATGGTCTTATTCTCCTCTCAAATCTTTCATATATTGAATATAATTTATATCTGTTTGACTCATTTCATATAGTTGTAAAGCTTTTTCACTTGAATATCCACAGCTTTCTAATAATCCTGTAAATTTCTCTAAGAACTCTTGTTCACTTAATGGATTTTCAGGTTCACCTTTTGGATCATCGACACGACATCTTGCATAGGTACCTGATTTGGTAAAGACAGATACGACTGCACTACGTTTACGTGGACATAATGCCGTTAATTCTTTATCTTCATAAATCACAATTTTACGACATAATTCTAATAAGGCTTCTTCTTGAATCGCTTCTTCACTGTATTGAGCCATATTGTTTAACCCAACATATAATCCTAATGCCACATTGTATGGAATTGATAATTTTGCTGAGTTGATTCCTTTGATTTCGTTGTGTTCGTGTCCAGCGATAGCCAATTGATAAATACCTACTTCTACTTTTTCAATATCTTCGATATTCATTCCTTTTTCACGAATACGTAAGGCTGCCTCATATGGTGAGTGACAATGACGACAGCTTGGATATGGTTTAATATAAATGGTTTCAATTTGATATACACCCTCTTCACGCTCTAGGCATACATCATTACTGTTTCCACCAAAAATATCTAAGAATCCTTTTTTATCGGCAAATACATCATTCACTCCTCTTAGGCTTGCATCGCCAAAGAAGACAACTGAAATAATGTTGACAACTGCTTGTGAGATATTAAATGGTTTTAATTCACTCGCATCATCTTGTACACGTAAGATACCAGCACAGCTTGTTGCTGCCATTGCTAACATTACATGTAAGGTTTCTACATCTTTTCCTTGGACACATCCAATTGCTAATACCACAGCAATTGATCCTACTGTTGCACTTGTATGATATCCAGCTTTTTTATGTTTTGGTTGAATGGCTTTTGCTAAGATAATCGCAGCTTCATACGCAATAATAATCGCATCTAAAACTTTTTGATTATCCCATTGTTCCATTTCTGCTTGCATTAAGATGGCAGTAATCATCGGTGAACCTAAGTGAATCATTCCCCCACGATGTCCATCATCTAACTCTAAGTAGTGTGAGCTATATGAATTCACCATTGCCGCATGCATTAATGGATAGCTTCCTTCTAATCCAATAATCGTACTTGTACCTGTATCAGTACTTTTTAAATTTTCAAATTTTGCTTTTAATACGTGGTTCCCTGCTGCTGTCACACATAAAAAATCCATTAATGTTAAGTGAGCTTTTTCATAAACAT
>JAXJYR010000109.1:0-1871 GCA_036306885.1 Longicatena sp. | reverse complement strand
TACTAAAATAGAGCACAAAATAATTTAAAGGTGGAGAACACGCTATAGCGAGACTCCACCTATTAATTTATTCGAAAACGAAACCCCAAATTAATTTAGATAATCAGTTTAAACTGTGTCATTTCTTTTCGTTCTATGATAATATTAATATATTGAAATTGATAATAAGTGGAGGTGAAATATATGCTTGATTGTCGATTTACTATAAATAATCAAAGATTTACATTTAGAGTTGGTGCGATAATTATTGAAAATGATTGTGTTCTTTATGCTAAAAATGAACTAGCAGACTATTATTATTCAATTGGTGGTGCAGTACAAATGGGAGAAACTGCACAAGAGGCTATAATACGTGAAGTATATGAAGAAACAGGTGTTCATTATGAAATTGATCATCTAGCAGTCATTCATGAAAACTTCTTTATTAATTCGATTGAAATAATGAAGGGAATGGAATGTCATGAAGTTAGCTTATACTTTATGATGAAGCCTAGAGGGAGTCAAGAACTGCATAGTGATAGTATTACACTAGGAGTAAAAGAATATATGCACTGGCTTCCTATTTCTGAACTAGACCAATATCAAGTATATCCGAACTTTATTAAAGATTATTTAACGAGTGGTAAACGTGAGGTTGTACATATTTTAACTGATGATCGAAAATGATTTATTATACAGATAGTTCTTATGGCATAGCAAGGCTATGCCATTTATTGTATAACAATGAATTCTATGTTATATTTAGTAAAAAGGATGTGAACTAAATGGAATATTTAAAAAAGAATTGGCGTAAAATTATAGGATTCATTGCGATTGCCTTTATTATTTACATGTGGATAAAAAAAGATATTTATTCTTTATATACAACATTACCTCAGGAACAAGTAAATACATTATTCTTTACGAATTTTGCGGTTTCCATTGGTAAAGTATTATTTTTTGCCCTAATTATTTTATTCATTAAATGGTTAATAGATAAATTTAAGAAATAATATCCGATAATCTTTAGAAGGGATGGATGCATGATGAAGATGAAGTTAGATTCTAATATGCTAAAACTGATTGCGATTATTGCTATGACCATCGACCATCTTGCGTGGTTTCTTTATCCTGGATATTCTACAGAATTAATTCCAATTTTATTACATTTGATTGGTCGAATTACTTGTCCAATCATGTGTTACTTTATTGCGGAAGGTTATTACTATACGAAGGATATAAATAAATATACGATTCGTTTATTTGGATTTGCCTTTATATCACATTTTGTGTATATCTTTTCTTCTTATAAATTTGTCGATTGGAAATCTTTTATCCCATTTTATTACGGTGATTTCTTAGATCAAACTAGTGTAATGTGGTCTTTGGCATGGGGATTAGTGATGTTAAGGATTGTCCATAATGAAAAAATCAGTCCGTATATGCAAGTATTTCTTGTGTTATTGATTTGTATGATTACATTTATGAGTGATTGGAGCTGTATTGCCAGTCTATGTGTATTAGCCATTGGAACCAATCGAAATCACTTTAAAACGCAAATGCTGTGGATGTGTTTTTATGTCTTTATCTATGCGATTGTTTATTATTTTGCATTAGATAAAGTTTATGGTTTGATACAAATGGGAGTTGTGTTCTCTATTCCAATCTTACAAATGTATAATGGAAAAAGAGGTATAAATCCTATTATCAATCACATTATGAAATGGTTCTTTTATCTTTATTATCCAATACATTTGTTTATTATTGGGGTATTACAAAGTATTCAGTAATAAAAATAGTTATTTGTTGAAACAAAATATAAATATATTTAAATAAAATATTTCCCAAATAATAGGTTAAAATAATTATAATTTTATATTTTATTTATTCCC
>JAXJYR010000108.1:0-3671 GCA_036306885.1 Longicatena sp. | reverse complement strand
GCTTGTACATATCCAACGTTAGAGTTAATTGCGAATACTGCGGCGTTGTAAGCTGTTGTTAAATCAGCTACTGTTTCGTCAGTATATTTAGCAGCTTCAGCTAACTTAGCTTCTGCAGCAGCGATTGCTTCTCTCATTGCAACAACGTTAACTAATGCAGCTTTTTTAGCTTCTAATCCAGCTTTTGCTTGGTCTACAACTTCTTGCGTTGCGTTTGCATCAGCAGCAACATCTTTGGCAGCTGTTAATGCTGTTTGTAAGTTAGACCAAGATTTTCTTGAGTAATCAGCTTCAACTAATGCTTCTACTTCAGCGATAATAGCGTTTAACGCCGCTTTATCAGCTGATGATGGTTCTTCACTTGGTTCAGTTCCATAGAAACGAATTTCAGACATTGTAGCCCATTGGTTTTGTCCTGCTAATGTATCAGCAGCAGATTTTGTTACTACAAATTTAACATAGCGTCCTGTTGCATTTTCTAGCATTAAACGTTTAAATTCACTACGATCGGCTAATTGTAATCCAATACCAGTTCCAACTGTTTTGAAAGTATATGTACCAGCATCTTTTAAATCATCTTGTGTTAAACCAATCCATACTTGTGCTTCTAAAATATCACCATTGTATGAATTTCCTTGTCTTGGTAAGAATGTAATATCACTTACATCATAAGTCGCACCTAAGTCGAATAAGATGTATTGTGGTAATACATCTGAACCACTCCAATCAGAGTGCCAGAATGATGCTGTGTTGTAGTCAAGTACTTTGGCAGCTGTTTGACTTTCAGGAGCATATTGAGATGAGTATGAAATCACACTAACTTTATCATTTGCCGATTTGTTAATTAGGTTTTCTGCTTTTAATTGTCCAAAGTCTAATCCATCAATTGCCGCTTGTAATGCTTCACATGTCGCATCCACATCACTTTGAGTTGCTTCATTATTGTTAACCATATCTAAAGCTACTTCTAATGCTGCTTCAAATGCCGCTACACTTTCTTCGCTAGCGCGTTCTACATCAATTAATTGTGCTTCTTCAATCAATGCTTCTAATGCAGCTTTATTACCACGTTTTACTAGTGCTTTAATTGCATCACGTAATTCTGTAATCATTGCAGTTACTTCTACTTGTGTTGCTTCATCGTTTTCAGATAATGCGACAGCTCGTTCATATACTTCTTTCATTGCGTTCCAGCTTGATGTTGTATATTCATTTTCTACTTTTGAATCAGCTTGTGCAATCATTGCGTTTAAAGGCGCTTTATTTACTTCTCCACCTAATAATGCATCAATAGCTGCACGTAATGCAATTGCTTCATCGCTTCCAGCTCCACCATTTGCATATACTTCTTGTGCATCAATTAAAGCATTGATCATCGCAACGACTAATACAGGTTCTTTACCTTCAATGTTTAATGCTTCTGCTTCAAGAATTGTATCTTTTAAAGAAGAATCTGTTTCAATTTCTTCATAATCAAATTGTACTTCAGAAATTTGATACCAGTTTCCAATTGATTGTGTTAACACAATTTTTACAACTTTTACTTCTCTTTCACCAAATGTAATGTTTTTAGTTAATTCACTTGAAGTAATTGTTCCTACTGTTTCAAATACACCATCGGCACCAGCCACTTTTACATCGGCACCTAAAATTGCATCTCCACCTACGTCACTTGGTTGAATCACTTTAATAGCACTCATGTTAACCACGTTGTTGAATGTAAATGTAATTTCATCACCAGCGTTTTGTGCAGCACTAAACCAACATTTAGTATTTGTATTACCATCTAACATATTACCATATACATATGATTGATATGCAGATACTGATGCGCTTACTTGGATTCCTGATTGACTAGGGTTTTTTACAAGGTTATTTTTCGCATTGTTAATGTTGTTTAAAGCTGCTTTGTATTCATCAGCTGTGAATTCATCACTGTAAAGTAATGCTTTTGCTTCATCTACAGCTGCTTTATATTCTTTATATCCAGATGCATAACCATTGTTTTGTAAAGGATATGCTGTTTCTACATACAATGCATAGTTTGAAATCGCTACTGTTTTTTGAATAGCTGTTTTTAAAGCATCTAATGCTTCATCTACATCTTTTTGGTGTGATGAAGCGTTATTTGCTACTACCACTGCATTTTGATATGCAACCTTGTAATCTGCATATGTTTCCCCAATGTAGTCTGCTTCTACTAATTCACTATTAACGTATTCATTTAATTCAGAGAAATCAGTATATAATTCATATACAACGGTAATTTCTTGAGGTGTACTTGTAAATGTACCAGTTAAAGCTTGACTAGAACTTACAATACGGTATCCATAAAGTTTTGCTTTTTCTGCTAAATCAAAATCAGTATCTAACATACCATATACTTGTTTAGAAACTGCTAATTCATTGTTGTCTTCATCGACAAAGTGTAATGTAACTTTTCCAATGTTATCAGTATATGTAACAGTACCTGATGCTGGTAATTCTGAATCATATCCAGCAACACGTCCTACCTTAGTTGCTAATGCTTCAAATGTAGAATATGCACCTACTGCTTTAGTTGGGTTCCATGAACGTTCCATCATTGCACGTGTTCTCATCATTAAGTGTGATGCTACATTTTCTTTTGTCATAAAGTTTGGTTCGTCACACCATAATGCATAAGACGCCCCTAATAATTGTTCAGGATAAGGGTATTCAAACATATCTCCAGGAGACCCTGTTTTACCTGGGTGCCATTGTGTATAAATTTTTTCTCCACTTGCATTGGCATTGTTCATCCACCAGCTGTTTAAAGCAAAATACATAAATGTATCAGCATAGTTAATTACATTGTTTCCATTTTCCATAAATTTAGAAATGTAAGCACATGCGTTTGGACAACTCCAGTAACAAATTTCGATATCTTTATCTAATTCATATCCGGTATAAGAACCATACATTACTCCATCATTCCATACACGTGGAGTCATTCCATATGATTTTACAAGCGCTGCTACTTCATTAAAGTATTCAATTACTTGAACATATTGGGCATTTGACATTCTTGAGAAATCATTTAAGAATTCATCCCCACCAATGTTAAAGTATTTACATCCTGCTTCGGAGAAGAACTCAGCATATTCTGTAAATAAATCTAATAATAATTGTTTTGCTTCTGGTTCATCAAAGATATCAAATACTTGTGTACTTCTCCAGTCAGAAGCCCATTTATCAGTAATATCCCAAGATGTTGGACAGAAGTTTAAGATGTAGTCTAAGTGACCTGGTGAGTCTAATGATGGATAGAATTCAATATGATATTGATTACATAAATCAATAATCTCAAGAATTTCTGCTTTTGTATAATATCCATCACTTGGATAACGCCAGTTAGAAAGTTGTGTTTCTAATGTTTCACTTTCAAGACGGAATCCTTCGTTTTCAGAGAAGTGGAATTGTAGTTTATTGAATCCTTGATAAGATAAATCTTTTACTAATGATTCAATCCAGTCTTTTCCAAACCATTTACGTGCTGCATCTAAGTGGAACCCACGTTCGTTTGTACCTGGGTAGTCAACAATCGTACCATTAGGTAAGCTCTTATCATTGGCAATTAAACCACGTTGTAAGGTACGCATACCATAGAATAATCCATCTGTATTTGGTGCTGTAATTGTAGCTGCACCATC
>JAXJYR010000107.1:0-16220 GCA_036306885.1 Longicatena sp. | reverse complement strand
ATTATATCCATTATAGACATAACTTTGTTTATTCTGACAATGATCTTCACCACCCACAAAGCCTGCATATTCAAAATCTTCACTTGTATATACAAATGGACGCTCAGATTCTAATGTTACTACCACCGCAAAGTTTTCTCCTGGATTTAATTCTACTTCTTCATTTAACGCAACACTATAAGAACCAGGGAATTCTACATATCCGCTTACTGGTTTTTCTAACATTGCCTCTCCATCTTGAGGTGACTTAAAGTTATCTTTTAAACGATAAATTTGAACACTGTAGTTTGTTTGACTACTAGCGATTCCAACACTTACAGCACTTACAACTTCAACACTATTGTCGCTAGTCTGTTGCGCAGTGAATACATTGGCTACTGGAAATGATTTTAATCCATATGGATTATCATATTGAATCTGATATCCACCATCATAGAAATAGTTATGTGTATAAGCACTTCTTTTTTCAAATTCAAAAGCGGTCGTTGTATCTAGGTTCATATCATATGATAAGTAATAATATCCTTCATCTCCTGCATATGTACTCCAACTGTTTTTCATAATCCATGCACCATCTCTAGAAGGTAATCTTCCTTCATCATTACTACTTGCAAACGCTTCTTTCGAAATGGTATCATCCCAACCCACTAAGGTTACCGCATGGTTCACTGACTTACCTTCATCATCATGGAAAATATATGGATTATAGTATTCTTGACTCGAAAAATAAGCTGTCCCAACACTTCCATATTTATAAATTGCCGCTTTGATTGCGTCGATATCATCATTTGGCAAATAAATCGCATCTTTCATGACAAAGCTAACATCATCATAATTGTATTTACTTGCTAAATCATTTGGTAAATTATCAAATTGACTCGTATTAGGAAAGGAAGACTCATTAACCAAAGATCCCCATTGTGCTAAGTAATAAGAACTTAACATATGGTTCCCACCAACCAATAAATATGCATTCTCACTACCATCTCCAATCGATGTAATTTTATCATTTGGAGTTAAGTTCAATGGGTCATTTTGGCGATGATAAAATCCATATGCCATTTGTAATTCGTTAAAATCGACATCTTCTGGATTGGTTGCATATCCTTTTTTTAGATACTGTGTTTCTGCCACAGAAACCAAAGAATATGCCCAACAAATACCAAATTCCCCTTGGTATTTAACTGAAGTTACAATTCCTTCATCACGGGCATCGTATTTTTGTGGTAAAACGACATTTTGTGTAAAAGGAACTTTATTCAAAGATTTAGACGCTACACTTGTAGAAATATCATCTAATGCTTGATAACAATTGGGAATGGATGTTTGTGAATGTTTTTGCGCATTTGTTAAGGTAACAGATTGTAGCATTAACATCCAAACAGAAAAAAGAATCACGATTTTTTTCATATTTATATATTCCTTTCTATATTTTCGTTGTAATTATAACGAATATTTATTTATTAAACAATGAGAGTATCCATTCTTTTCATTGAAAATTATCTTCTATTGTTTCTGATAGCGTTTGAAAATAATTGAAAAGGTGCTATAATATTTCAAGGAGGAATTTGATATGAAAACAAATAGAGAAAAATTAGTAATGATGAGTGTTCAGGGAAAAGTAGATCATCCTGGATTAAAAGGAAATGGTTATCGTGTAGGATATGATGGTAAAGGACGTATTCCAATTGCGGTAGGTGGTATCGTTTATAACTATAAAATTGGTGATTCATGTATGGGAATTATGGGTGACCACGTTGAGCCAAGTGTCAGTTTAAAAAATCCTAGTGATAAAGAAAATGGTGCTTTACAAGCATTCTCTTGTATTGGAAATATCGCAAAAGTAATTAGCGGTGATGCAAAAGGTGATTTAGGTTATGTTACTGGTAAACACGGTGGTATTGATCACGTAATGGTACACTTTCCACTAGAAACATTAGAAAAAATGACTTGTAACGATCAAGTATTTATTAAATCATTTGGACAAGGTTTAAAATTATTAGATTACCCTAATGTTCATGTAATGAATATTGACCCTGATTTACTTCAAAAAATGAACATTAAAGAAGAAAATGGTAAATTAGTTGTACCTGTAACCCACAAAGTACCTGCATATTTAATGGGTAGTGGACTTGGTTCTGCTACTACCGTATTAGGTGATTATGATATTATGACCCAAGATAAAAAAGTAAATGAAGAGCTTAACTTAAATGCTTTACGTTTTGGTGATGTTGTTGCTATTATGGATCATGATAATACATATGGTCCAAACTACCATCGTGGCGCAGTAAGTGTTGGTGTGATTTGTCACTCTGATTCTTACACAAGTGGACATGGTCCTGGTGTAACTGTTATTATGGCAGCGGTAAATGGTGAAATTGAACCAGTCATTGATGAAAACGCGAATATTGCAAACTATTTAAACGTATAATACAAAAAACTATCAATTTTATAACTTTAAAATGGCACCAATTCTAGTGCCATTTTATTTTGATAACTTGATACTTGATTTTCATCTAGATTTACTATTACCACACACATATATTTATATTTTTCAATACATTTTTATATTTATGATATATTTACATAATCCTAAAGTATAGTATAATATAGATACAGCGAAGTGTTTAAGCCTATATTTTAGGAAACAGAAAGGAAAAATACTATGAAAAAATTGCTAAAGCTATTAATCATCTTAGAGTGTGTGTTGGTATGTATTTTAATATATTGTTGGATAAGTAATAATTTTGATAATTTATTTTATCACATGAGTAAAATTTTACTTGTTCCAACAGTATTATTGATATTCCTTTTAAGAATAATGAAATTTTAAATTATAAAAAAGATGCAGATGAAAAGCTACATTTCATCTGCATTTATTATTTTTGATACCTTTTGATAAAAACGTTTAATTCCTCAGTTGTGAGTGGTCGATTTAACTTTAACATATACATACACAACTCTTTTTGTAGCATCTTCCATTCTGTAAAGTCTAGTTTTAAAGTTTCCTTTAAATATGGTCTTACTTCACAAAGCCAATCTAACATCACATCAATAGAATCAGGTATGACTTCGATAATATTTTGCATTAATAACTTAGTCATCATGGGCGATGCACCTGAAGAAGACATTGCAAGTTTAAACTTCCCTTTTTCAAATATTACAGGCATAATAAAACTACATAACGAAGGTTGATCTACGGTATTAATTTCGATTTGAAATTTCATACAATAATCATATATTTGTTTTGCAATAGAACTTGATACACCTGATTGAATAATGAGACGTGGTGAAAAAGCTTCTACATATTGTTTCCACTTTGATTCATCAATCAATATCATTTCACATTGCGCAACTTTTTCTTGATGTTGATTGGTGCATAAGAAAATAAGTGAATTAGAAAATGCATGGAATTTCTCTATTTTGTCTAGAATTGGTTTTCCTTGCCCTATAAATACGATTTTTTGATTATTCTCTTTTAAATAAATTGGAATATAGTTCATGTTATCACCTACATTCATTATACAAAAAAACACTGTCTAACGACAGTGCTTTTTACATTAATCTCTACTTCCCACCAAACGTAAGATATATAAGAAAATATTAATAAAGTCTAAATATAAATCAAATGCCGAATAAATAGATAGCTTTCTTAATGCGACTTCATCATGAACATTACTTAGATAAAGCTTTTTCATCTTTTGGACATCATATGCCGTTAATCCCGTAAATAACAACATTCCAATTGCTGTAAGTACTTTAGTAGTAATATCGACACCCATAATCATTAAGATAATTTCCGCAACCACAAAGATAAGTAATCCAACACCTAAGATGGTCCCTAGTTTAGTTAAATCGATTGTAGTGGTATACCCAATAATCGCTAAACATCCAAAATATAAAGCAGTTAATCCAAATGATAGGAAAATAGCTCCTAATTCATAAACATACATTAATGATGAGAACGTAATTCCTAATAATACGGCATAAGTTAAGTATAAAATAATGGCAGTAATAGGTTTCATTTTCATCAAGCGTGCTCCAAAGGCAACGGCAACTCCAATTTGGGCAATCATTAAGACAATGGATAAGAAAGGTACTTTAATTAATAATGTCAACATTGTACCTGTAGTAGCCATCACAAAGGCAACGACTGCAGTTACTAGTAATCCAATAAACATCCATAAAAAGGTTTTTGTCGTATGTTGAGCTAATGTTGTAGATGGATTTGTATCAAATAGATATTCTTGTTCTAACATCAGAACACCTCCTATGTACTTATATTATACGATAAAAATAGGAAAAATTACACTGATATACAATCATTGTAATAAAATATTAAGTTATTTTAATTCTTTCTTTAATTCTTCAATTAATTCATAGTTGGCATTTTCATGGTCTAATTTATCTGCATATTTATTGATAATTTGCATTGCTTTTTTTGGTTTGGTATCACTTAAAGCTAATGCATAATGATATACTACTTCAGTTAAATCCTCATGTTCTTTTAATAAAGCTTCAAAGATTGCTTCTCCTTTGGTAGAGCGAATCATCATATATGCTTTAGCTTGTTCATATAAGAAAGATGCTCTTAAATAACTTGAATTTTCAGAGAAAATACGGAAGTAACGATCAACAAATTGAATAATATCTTGTGCTTTGGCTTTCCCATTTACTACTTCTTCCATTTTATTTGATAAATAGTTAATAAAAATAGCATACATATTTACTCCATCATTGACATCATATACCATTCCTTCTAAGCTTTTTAAGTTAAATTTTTTAGCTAAATGGAATAGTTTTTCAAACCATTCTTCCATTTCCTTTGTCGATGCATGATTTTCATTTAATTCATGGAGCTTAGTTGAAATAATGCAATAATGCGTAAAAGGATAGCTTTCACGTTTGGCAATTTCAATCACAGCTTCATCAATAAAATTTGTTTCATATGGTGAATTTTCATTACAAATCGCAAAAGCATCAAAAATATGATCAGATACACTAAGTTCATTATACGTATCTTTTAATTCTTCGGCAATTTTATCATAATCAATGGGACAGTTTAACAGCTTTAGTTGCGTATTGATTTCTTCTTTGTTCATATTCGCAAGCTGCATACACATCATTTCATAACTAGCTTTCATACAGTTCCTTTCTACTAACAAAAGACGATGAAACTCATCGTCTTTTAGATTAATCTTTTTCAATAAATTCTAATAATTGTTGAGCTGCTAAGTTAATACCATCACGGTTTTCTTTTGATAGCCCTAAGTGTGTGTAGATTTCTCCTACAAAGACTCCATTATCGCGTAATGCTTTAAATACTTGATCAATTAATGGGTCACATACATCTTGTTGTTGCATAGGTCCAAATGGGTTGGCAAAGTAAGTTGTCGAAATACCTACCTCTTGAGTTGTTCCTTTGGCCATACGTTTTCCTTCCACACATGTTTCTTTGGCTTTTTCTAATGTTTCAAAGCGTGCTAATCCTAATTTGTCATCGTAGTTGTTCGCATATGCAAATAAGTCAATTTTGTGGTTCATCGAAATGACTTCATAAGGCGCAGCAGGTGTGATAACACGTGCATTGTTACTTGATTCTGGGTTCATAAAGATTGAACGGTCCATATCACGATATGGTGTACCTGGATCTAAGTCATCTAGACGAATGAAGGCCCCAATTTCTGTACCTTGTCCATATGGAACTCCATCTTCAATATGAATTGTTCCCATATCATCAAAGACAACTTCAATATTTTTAATAACGTCTTTTCCAACATTTTTCAATGCTTCAATTGATTCTGATTTTCCTGCACCAGAGTCTCCCATTAACATAATTCCTTTGCGTTTTCCATTTTTCAAAGTAATGTTTACGAAAGCACCGTGAATTGGTAACCAACCACGTCGCATTTGGACAAGGTTGTGTAATGTTAGACACATTTTTTTCATGTATCCAAAGTATTCGATTTTTTCGTTATGACTTAAGCATCCAACCCATAAATCTTCTTCTTCATCATAGTAGAAATCAGTTGCGTCTTTTCCATCTTCATTTCCAAATAAGACAATCATATCTGGTTTTTTACGTAATTCTTCTACTGTTGCTAATTCAAATAGGTTCCCCATTGAACATGCAGATGAAATAAAATCACGGTGGAAATATACTAAACATGTTAATGTTCCAATTTTAATTGGGTAACAGAAGAAATCATCACTACTTCCTTTAAAGTACGTAATTGGGTTTACATCTGTTTCTGTAAACATTCCTGTACGTTTGTTACTACGAGGGTGAAGAATCATTGGCGTACGAAGCATTACACTTGTTACCATATCAATGTTTTTTAATGCTGCATATTTATCTGATAATTTCACATTTACATTCGCAAGTAATAAAGCCGCATTAGTTCCTGCTTGTAATTGACGATATACACGATTATTACGTTCCATCAATGTTTCAGAAATAGAACGATAAATATTACGAATTAATTTATTAAAGTTAGAGTCAGCTTGGACAAAGTTAGATTGTTGCAGTTGTGCAGTTCCTCCAGCTTTTAATACTGAGAAACGTTGATGACGTTTCCAGAAGTTATACATTTCTTCGATAAACTCTAATAATCTTCCTTTATCATTTAAATAAATTGATTCGATTTCATCCATCTTAAAGACACGCATCATACGGAATAATCTTAAAATTTCAACTGTTGCTTCACGAGCTGTATGTCCAGCCACAACATAGTAGTATAATTCTTCATTTGCTTCTTTAAGATAATCGATATAATAATGTACAAAGTTACTAAATGTAGCGGATTTCAAAAGTTGCTCTTCTGAATTTGCATATTCTGCTGCGAAGTTAATAATCGCTAAATCTCTTTTTAAATATAGTGTTTCTTTCATAGATGAACTCCTTTCAAGAATTGTTTGTTAAATACCCTTCCTTTTCGTGTGTATTATACTACATTCGTTTAAAATATGAAAGTGTTTAGAAAAAAATTTTCAACTTTTGTAAGAAAGTTACATTTCGATATATTATTTTTCTTTTTTTACAAGTTGTTTCACATATTCCACGATATCAGTAATTAAGATTTCTTGTTTTTCTCCACCTTCACGTGCAATAAATTCAACTTTTCCTTCTTTGATTCCACGACCTACAGTTACACGGTATGGAATACCAACAAGTTCCATATCTTTAAATTTTACACCAACACGTTCTTTACGATCATCTAATAAAACATCAATTCCTGCTTCTTTAAATGCATCGTATAATTGGTTTCCTACTGCCATTTGTTCTTCATCTTTACTTTGAACAATAACAACGGCAACTTCGTATGGTGCAATTGATACTGGCCATTTAATACCATTTTCATCATTGTGTTGTTCAACAACGGCAGCCATTGCACGTCCTAATCCAAATCCATAACATCCCATTACAACTGGGTGTAATTTGTTGTTTACGTCTTGGTATTGTAATCCTAATGCTTCGGCATATTTTGTTCCTAATTTAAAGGTGTTTCCAACTTCAATTCCTTTATCAAAGTTTAATGGAGCCCCACAAATTGGACATACATCGCCTGCTTTTACTTGGGCAATATCTGCTGTCATTTTAACGCTAAAGTCTTTTAAGTTTACGTTTTTGTAGTGGTGATCTGTTTGGTTGGCCCCTGTAATGAAGTTTTTCATATTCGCAACTTGTTGGTCCATAATCACTTCACATTCAATTCCAATTGGACCTGCAAATCCCACTTTCGCATGAGTAACGCGTTCTACTTCAGCAAAGTCTGCTAGTTCCATGTTTAAAGCACCTAATAATTTAAGTACTTTAGTTTCGTTTAATTCACAATCACCTTTCACAAGGAAAGCATATGTTTTACCATCGACACGATATACCAATGTTTTAACGAAATCTTTGGCTTCTTTTCCAAAGAAAGCCGCAACTTCTTCAATTGTTTTTGCATTTGGTGTTTCAACACATTCATATGCTAATTCTTCTTCATCACTTGGTGTTGATTTGTCAATTACTGGTGTAATTTCTAAGTTACTTGAGAAATCACAGTGTGGACAGCTTACTACAATATCTTCTCCAATTTCAGTAATTGCTTGGAATTCTTCTGATAAGCTTCCTCCCATTGCCCCAGTATCTGCTTTTACAATTTTATATGTAAGGTTTAAACGATCCATAATGTTTTCATATGCATGGAACATTTTCATGTAGCTTTCGTGTAATCCTGCTTCATCAATATCAAAAGAATAAGCATCTTTCATAATAAATTCACGTACACGAATTAATCCATAACGAGGACGTGTTTCATCACGGAATTTTGTTTGAATTTGGTATAAGTTATATGGGAAATCTTTATAAGAGCTTCCTTTCATCGTTGCCGCAATCGTAAATAATTCTTCATGTGTTGGACCCATTACATAGTTTTTACGGTAACGATCTTTTAGCGCAAACATGTTTGCCCCAAAAGCTTCACGACGTCCACTTTTTTCATATACTTCTTCTGGAATTAATACTGGCATTAATAATTCTTGGGCACCTGCATTATCCATTTCTTCACGTACAATATTTTCAATTTTTTGTAATACTCTTTTCCCCATTGGCATAATCATGTAAATACCACTTGAGCTTTTTTTAATCATTCCACTTCTTACAAGTAGATTTCCTGATACACTATCTTCATCTTTCGCATTTTCACGCATTGTATAAAAGAATTGGTTACTTAATTTCATATTTCTCTCTCCTTAATAAATATCACTACGATCTTTAATCATGATTTTTCGAATCATACAGTCTTTTTTCATTTCGATTGGTACTTTGGCTTGAATAATTTGCATTGGATTTCTTGCGACATCCATTTCATTTCCATCTAAATCATATAATTTATCGAAATTGAATTTTGTCACCTTCATCCCTGGTCCAAATACTTCGGCTTCAATAAAGGCCTTAAAGTTATTGCGTACTTGTAATGTCGCCATTTGCGTTTCGCTATTGTAGTCTAGCACATAGGCGATGTATTCTTGGGTAACTCCTGCCCCGTTCACTCCATATAGTTGATCACAAGCTTTTGGATAACCTAAGTAGAATCCTGTGGCAGTTGGGCGATTTTCGGCTTTACTAAATTCATTTGCATAATATGCATAACGTTCTTCACTTAAATGTTTATGCTCATAAATTTCATCGATTAAAGCACGATATGTAGACACTAAAGTTGCGACATAATAAGAAGATTTCATTCTTCCTTCGATTTTTAGCGATGCTACACCAGCTTCAATTAATTGTTCAAGGAAACGCGCACCTAATAAGTCTTTACTTGACATCGAGAATAAATCTTTTTCATCATGTAATGCACCTTCATTACCATATAATGCATATTTCCAACGACAGCTTTGCGCACATCCTCCACGGTTGGCATCACGATTTGTCATATGATTACTTAAAACACAACGTCCTGAATAAGAAATACACATCCCACCGTGAATAAAGACTTCAATTGGTAAATCACTATTTTTCGTCGTTTCTAAAATTTGATCTAGAGAACATTCACGTGCTAATACGACACGATCCATTCCTTTGTTTTGCCAATATTTCACACACATACTATTTGTAGAAGAGTGTTGCGTCGAAACGTGAACTTCTAATTTCGGTGCATACTGTTTTGCACACATCATAATACTTGGTGATGCCGCAATAATCGCATCCACCCCCACACTTTCTAATGCTTGTAGGTATTCCTTTAACCCTTCTAAGTCCTCTTCATGCGGTAACATATTCACTGTTACATGAACTTTAGATCCATGCTCATGGGCAAACTTTACCCCTTCTGCGATATCTTCAATATCGAAATTTGATGCACGCGAACGTAAAGAGAATTGTTTTCCTCCAATATAAACGGCATCGGCACCATATAAAACGGCAATCTTTAAACGTTCTAAATCCCCAGCAGGAGCTAATAATTCAATTTTTTCCATATTAACACTCCTTTATTTTACTTGTAGCTTGATGATAGAACCCATCAGTTACATGATCATCGGCATATTTTGCTTGATATGCATCCATAATAGCTTGTGGATGAGCTCCATTCATCACTTGATGATATAAATCCAACGCTTCTAATACATAATCGACATCATGGAATAACCCTTCAATACGAACATATTCAACACTAGCGTCTTTTAACGCTTGTAGTTCATTAAAAGATGCTAAGGTATAACCACTGAACACATGAGTTCCCATTTCATCTTCAATAATCGGCATTTTATCTTCACGTTTTTCTTCAACTAAATATAAGTCTTGACGATTACGAACAGGTACATCCTTTTTAATAAATTCCATATAAGAAGTTAATAAATTACGACGTGAATGCATAATATTCACACGTCCATGAATAATTACTTCACATTGATTTGGACAATGAGAGGCAATCGAACATAATTCTTTTAATGTAATATCCTTTGATAAGACAACACCTTTAATTCCTTCTTGAATATAGTAAGATGCATCCTGATGATTTGTCACTAGGGTTTCTGGTGCATATACTAAGCGATCATGCAGTTCTAATTGCATCGCACACCATAATACACTTTCATCACTATAATAAATACGTGATACATTTAAACCCTTTAAAAAAGCTAGTGCTTCTTTTAATAATGGTAAATCTTCTTCTAAAAAGAAACGATTTACTGCGACAGCCATTTCTAAATCATATTTTTGACATAATTGTGCAATTTCACTAAGCTCTGCTTGTGTATAATCACGTACACAACGAACACTACAGTTTTTCATTCCACATAATATTGTATCAGCTTTTTTACTATATTTTTCACAATCGTTTAAATTAAATAATGGTACGATATATTTCATTTTTTCGCCCTCTTTTCAACAAGTTTAATTATATCGTTTTTTTAATATATTTGCAATTATACGTTTTCGTTGGTATATAAAAAATCACAAACAAGTGTCTGTGATTTAAATACGTTTTTCAAAGTTTCCTGCGATACTATTTCCTTCATTAAAGATGACAAAGGCATTAGGATCATGTTGGGCAATAATTTTGCGAATTTCAAACGCTTCATATTTATTGATAACACACATTAAAATACGTGTTTTCGCATCTGTATATGCTCCTGCACCATCCCAATATGTAACTCCACGTCTTAATTCAGTCATGATGATTTTTTGTAAATCGATATTTTTGGTAAAAATCATTACACTCATATTAATGTTTTGGTAATGCCATTTATCTAATACAAGTGAGAAGACAACAGTAAATAAAATAGAATATAATGCAGTCGATACATCAAACAATATCGCACAGCAAATAAAGACGGCAGCGTTAATCGCAATTGATACAGAACCTACCGAAATTCCTTTCTTTTGTAGGAAGTAAACACCAAGGATATCTAATCCTCCTCCACTTCCTCCACCGCGAAGGGTCATTCCGATTCCATATCCCCCAATCACTCCACCAACTAAACAGCTTGCTAATACATCATTTAAGATTGGCGTTGTCGGTATCGGAATAAACATGGTCCCTAAGGTTTGGGCAAGAACACTTAATAAGGTTAAGACAACAAAACGTCTTGAAATGGATTTGTAAGCTAATAGAAATAAAGGAATATTTAACGCAAAGTTAAATAGCCCTGCAATATCAAAGCCACTTGGTAATGGTAGATGTAAAATATCAGCTAATACACTTCGAATTAATTGGGCAATCCCCATTAAACCACAAGAATATAATCCTAGTGGGACAATAAATAAATTAATGGCGATCGCATAAAAGAATCCACCTACAAGTGCCATTGCGTAAGGTCGTAGTTGTTTCATGCACCCTCTACCCCTTTCTTAATAAACCAAATTCCAAATCCAATACAAGCGATAGCACCGACAAATTGCAGGTTAAATTCAAAATGAATCCATCCATTGATATCTAATAACAGGTATAATCCAATTAAAAAGAAAAAGATATTTCCAAAATTAAACCCTTTCGTAAACATATCAAGAACACTAGGAATCATGATCGCTAAAGTCCACCATCCAGGGAAAAAGATACTGAAGTTCCAAAGCGTTCCTAAATCTCCTAAATACCCAATTCCGATGATTAAAAAACATATCCCATAAACAAAATTTTTAACATTTTGATTCATTGTATCACACTCCCATGTAATATCATATCAAAGTTTTTATCATCTTTATATAATAAAGTCTATTTTTTTCTTACAATTTGCATACAAGAGCGTAAAAAGGTCATCAACTCATGTCGATGACCTTAATTTCTATTTCGCTGTAGTGGATTTAATTGTAGAGTATGGAGTGTAAACAGTATATTTTACATCATCTCCTGATTTATATGTTTTATAACCACGTACTTTGAAGAAGTATTTTTTACCTGATTTTAAAGATTTTGCTGTGTAGCTTGTATCGGTTGTAGTAATTAATTTCGTATACTTACCATCTGCACTTGTCGCACGATAAACTTGATAATGAGTAACACCTTCCATTTTACTCCATGCTACTTTTACTGATTTACTTCCTGCAGTTAGTTTCACAGAAGGTGCTAATTCTTTTACATTTCCTTTTACCGTGTTACTTGCATCTGTCATAACACGATCTTTAGAATCATAGCGTCCAGCTTTTAAGATGAATTGGTAATCACCAAATGGTAATTCAGCTGTCGTGTATTCTGTTTCTTTCGCACCTAAAGTAAGGACTTTTTTCATCTTGTCATCATTACGTTTACGATATACGATGTAACGAGTTGCCCCATCAATTTTGTTCCAGCTTAATTTGAAGGTAGCTGTCGAAGCTTTTTCAATATTTAATTTTACTTTACCATGTAATGTGGTTGCTTGTGTTACCGTTTCACTTGCTTCAGCTTCTTCTGTTTCATTTTTCGCTACAACATAGAACGCATATTCTTTACCAGTCATCACACCACTTACTGCTAATGTAGTATCTGCTACTGTTTTGTAAAGTTTGAATTCATCGCTATCATATGCTTTACGATATACATCATAAGCTGTCGCTCCTTGTGCTTTATCCCAAGTTAAAGTAATTGTTTTGTAGTTTGTATCCTTCGCTGTTAAGTTTTCAACCGCTGTTAATGGAACTTCTAAATTCGACAATAATTCCATCGCAACCTCAATATCATAGGTTGTCGCAACTGGGTTCTCACAAATGCTTTGGGCTACTTTGGCTACAAATGCATCATTGGCATTAGTAATGGCTTCGTTTAGTTCTAAACGACTTACTGGCGCAAAGACTTCAAATTCACGAATTCCATAGTAATTAGCATTTTTACTTACACCTTGGAATTTCACAAAACGTGCCGTTTTTTCGGCATCGAAGCTACGAGCATCGTCTACTTTATTATTACCTGTCACATTTAATGCTTCTTCATATTGGTTTCCATCTTCTGATAGGAAAATTTTATATGCAGTTGCATATTGGTTATTATTCCATTGAATCGCAATTCCATTCAATGTATATACTTTTCCTAAATCAATGATTAACTCATCATTTGCATGATTAGAGCTTAAGTAATATGAATGTGGATCAGTATTTGTCATACTTGTATTTGAATCGTTTTTATCACCATCTACCGCTTTCCATGCTGGATGACGTTTCACTTCTCCACTATTTAAGCTTGGATTATTATGATTTAATCGGTTTGTATATACATTGGCATTTAATGCTACGTTAACATTTTCTACTGTATTTGCATCTTTTCCAATCGCATCGTAACTAAATGCTTTATTATATACATTAATATTTCCAATCAATCCATTAAATTTATGAGCAATTTTTTCTAGTGGTAATACAAACGTTGTCCAATAATCATCTGGATTACCTGCTTCATTGACATTCGCAAACATTTTTACTAATTGTCCATCGACATAAATTTTCGTGTTTTGGGCAGTTCCTACGATGTCAATGTGTTTCATTACTGTGCTTAATTGGTAACCACTTGATTGCGTATAGAAACTTCTTTGAATTGTAATTGTACCATCACTACCTTGTGCTAATAATTTTCCATCATAGCCTTCAAATAATGTTGCGTTGGCATTATTTCCATTTGCCGCAATATCAAAGCTTACTGTATATGGATATCCAATGGTTTCAAGTGGTGTTTCTAGTACACCATTTCCATTTAATACTAAGAAGCTTTGTCCATCCACAACTTGAACTTCTCCATTGGTAATCGTTGCGTCGTATCCATTTCCACTTGTATCTTTTACCACATTTCCTTCCACATTCGCAAAATCATAGCTTGCGACTAATGATGTTTTACTTTCAATGTTGTGGGCAATACGGGTGTTTGGACCTTCTTTTACTTTATCAAATGTCATTTGGTAGTTTAGGTAGTCATTATATACTTCTCTTCCACCCCATGTTTTTTCGGCAGTCATCGCTGCTGCACGTAACATTCTTTCATGTAAGTCAGCTTCCACAATACCTTCACGGAACTCATCACCCCAAAGCGCTGCTTTAGCTCCTAGAAGTAATGGTTCTCCTGGTTCAGCTTTGACATCGCCATTAAAGATATTTACATCCCATTGTTCAAATAAATATTCTTCACCAATCATTTCTTTATGATCACGACCTGGTGTTGTATATAAGTAAGGTTGAGGTACGTTTACCACACGATATCCTTCTTGTAAACGCGCATTTGGATCTTCTTCATAAGTAGCCCAAACATCAATCACAATGTTTTCTGGTGAAATTGGAGTGTTACCTGGGAACATTTTTTGTGCTCCCCACATACGAGCTGTTTTACCATAAGAAGCCATTAAATCAGCTAAGAAGTTGGTGTAATCTCTAAATGCTTCTGGATTAGATTTATCCCAATATTCATCCGCACCTACATGGACCGTATCACTTAAGAAGGTTGGATTATCTCCACCTAAGTAATCGGCATATAATTCTTCAATAAATTTACGGGCATTTAATGCATGTTGTTTTTCCGTCGCATTACTTGAATTCACATCTAATGCCAACATTTGACTATTATTAAAGGCAGAACTTGTCGTCGTATTAATTTCTCCTAACCAAGAAATATTATCTGGGTTATTACGTGCATATTCAATATAGGCTGTGGCATGTGAAGGCGTATCTAATTCCGCAATTAAATCAATACCATTATCATTTGCCATTTTAGTTAAGGCGATAAATTCTTCTTTACTATAAGTTGGGTCTGCATATTCTTCGTTGAAATATGTAAATTGATCTCCCGTATAAATTTGACGTTCAATTAAAGATGGATATACATCACTTTCTAAACGATGCATTCCACTCCATACATTCCATCCTGTAGATTGCGCAGTTGGTGAATAATGGAAGTCATCATTTAAGTGTAAATGGAATTCATTTAATTTATACCATTTAAAAATACGTGTATAATCTTGAAGATAAGAAATACGATGTGGAATACGTCCAACATCAAACATTACCCCACGAATTTCATAATCTGGATAATCACGAATGATACCACAAGGAATGTTTCCATCTACTGAAGTTGTCATAATTTGTTCTAGAGTAACGGTTGCATATAAAATACCTGTATATGTATTCGCATGCACTTTAATTACATCTTCTCTAATTTCGATATAGTATCCTTCTTTTTTGACATCATATTCATCACGATCATCAACTTCAAAGTAAATACTATTTGTAGTAGGTGTACTTGCGATGTCACTTGCTAAGGTATAACCTTTGATTTCTGCTAAATCTTCATTCATAGCTGTGATAGCTTTAGAAACAATGGCTTGATCATCTGTGTTATATAATAATTTTGTTGCTTCATTCATCACAAAGGTTCCACTTGTACCATACCATTCTTGTAAAGCTGGTAATACATTTGGTTTTACATTTGGTAAGGCAACACTAGGGAAGATTAATGCATCATCACATTTTGCAGGTACAGTTACTGTAAAGTTTTTACGAGCACTATCCGTTGCGTCTTCTTTATGTTTTGCCTCTACTAAAATTTCTACTTCTTTTTCAACGATGTTATTTAAGGTAATATTTCCATTTTGATCAATTACATGTTTATTCGTTGAACCAATTACATTGATTTCATAATCTTCATGAACATCACTAAATGTTACTTCTGTTGAAGCTTTGGTAATTTCATCAGGTTATGCAGTACGAACTAAAATATCAGAAGCTGATTGTAATTGTTCTTTAAATGACATTGATTTTACACTAAAGTTTCCTGCATTTGTATTTT